>NZ_JBNNWE010000015.1:0-82258 GCF_050280905.1 Pseudomonas sp. NPDC086278 | reverse complement strand
GTCTGCCTGTCCAACACCCATCCGTTTGTCCGCGAACTGTGGGGGCGCAACTGGTGTTTCGCCCACAACGGGCAGCTCGCGGATTTTGCACCGATCAAGAGCTTCTACCGCCCGGTCGGCGATACCGACAGCGAAGCGGCGTTCTGCGATTTGCTCAACCGGGTCCGTGCCGCGTTCCCGGAGCCCGTCGACGTCGAAGAACTGCTGCCGGACCTGGTCGCCGCCTGCGCTGAATACCGCAGCAAAGGTGTGTTCAACTGCCTGCTCAGCGACGGCGATTGGCTGTTCTGCTATTGCTCGACCAAACTGGCACAAATCACCCGTCGGGCACCCTTCGGCCCGGCGCGTTTGAAGGATGTCGATGTGATCGTCGACTTCCAGGCCGAAACCACCCCCAACGACGTGGTCACGGTGATCGCCACCGAACCCTTGACCGAAAATGAAACCTGGACCCGTTACGAACCGGGCCAATGGAGCCTTTGGCGACGCGGCGAATGCGTCAGCCAGGGCAAGACCGAATAAAGGATCACTCCCCACATGTTGCTCAGTTATCTACGGCTGGTGTTGTTTGCGGCGGGCCTGTTGATCGGTGTCCAGGTGCCGGGTTTTATCAGCGATTACGCAAAACGGGTCGAAGCGCATCTGATTGAGGCGCAGACCAGCCTGAGTGGTTTTCAGGGCACGGCCAATCAATTCTTCAAGGGCGACATGCAGGCGCTGGTCGCCCATTACCGCGCCAGTGACGACCCGATTTTCCGCAGCGATGCCGAAAGCCTGAACTCGTTGCTGACTCGCCAACTGGCCCTCGACAAACAGTTCCAGGCGATGCAAGGCCCGTGGTACATCCGCGTACTGCAAGTGGCGTTGGCGGCGGATCCGGATATCCGCAAGGAAACGTGGAACGGCTACAGCTACCAGATCCTGCTGACACCGGAAGCCATGATCTGGGGCATGAGCGGCGCGCTGCTGCTGTCGTTCGGGATTGAATGCCTGTTCCGCCTGATCGACTGGGTGGTGCTGGGCGGCAAGCGCTTGCGCCAGAGCCGGCCGATCGAAGACCGTGATGTCCGTGGCCTCTGACTGATCGCTCCCTGTGGCAAGGGCGCCTTTGTGGTGAGGGAGCCTTTGTAGTGAGTGGCCCTTTGTAAGGAGGGAGCCTTTGTGGCGAGTGGCCCTTTGTGAGGAGGGAGCCTTTATGGCGAGCGCTTTTGTGGCGAGGGGGCTTGCCCCCGTTCGGCTGCGAAGCAGTCGTAAACCAGGCACCGCATCCTTTCTTAAAGATTGCGGTGTCTTGTTTCAGAACCGCTTAGCAACCCAACGAGGCGATGCCGCGTTCCGACAACCCCCTCAACCCCCTCGCGCGCATCCCCCGCCCGCACCTGCTGACAACGCCAAAATCCCCTCGCCCCACTCAATCCCAATCCGCCACGCCACCACCACCTGCCAATTCGGTAGCCGCTAGTGGCAACGCTCAGCCTGCCGGAAACCCGTGGCAAGCCACTCGAAGCCGAGTAATCTGCGGACATCTGCCCATCGTAAAAAATCACAAAAGCCACAGGAGTGTTCACCGTGAGCCGCCTGCTACTGAATTGCGACATCGGCGAGAGTTTCGGCAGTTGGACCATGGGTCTGGACGCTGAGGTCATGCCTTTTATCGATTGCGCCAACATCGCCTGCGGCTTCCACGCCGGTGACCCGAGCATCATGCGCAAAACCGTCAGCCTGGCCCTGAGCAATGGTGTGCTGATCGGCGCGCACCCGGCGTATCAGGACCTGGTAGGTTTTGGCCGCCGTTCGATGACCTACACCGCCCAGGAACTTCAGGACATCGTGCATTACCAGGTCGGCGCCCTCGACGGCATTTGCCGGGCGCAGGGCGGGCGGGTCAGCTATGTCAAACCCCACGGCGCGATGTACAACGACATGATGGCCAACCCGGCCCAATTGCGTGCAGTGCTTCAGGCCGTGGCAACGTATGACCGCACCTTGCCGCTGATGCTGATGGCCACGCGCGACAACAGCGCCGCGCAGCAATTGGGCGATGAATACGGCGTGACCTTGTGGTTCGAAGCGTTTGCGGATCGCGCCTACGACAGCGCCGGCCGGCTGGTGTCCCGGCAACTGCCGGGCGCGGTGCATCACGATCCCGAGAAAATTATCGAGCAAGCATTGACCATCGCCCGTGGCGGCAACCTGACCGCCAGCGACGGCAGCGCGTTGCATCTGCAAGCCAACACCTTGTGCGTGCACGGCGATAACGCCAGTTCGGTAGCGGCGGTGAAGCGAATTCGTGAAGCCCTCGATCAACAGAGCGCGCCATGAAACCGCGGGTGGAAGTGGTGGCGCTGGATTGCCTGATGGTGCGGCTGTTCGATGACATCGCCGAAGCCAATATGCCGTGGATGCTCGCTGCCAGCGCAAACCTGCGTGCCGCGTTCGCCGGGCATCTCATCGACCTGGTGCCGTCGTACACGACGCTGATGGTGCATTACGAGTTGACCGCACTTAGCCCGACCCAGGCCCGGGAATTGATCGCTGAGGCCTTGGTCGACCTGTCGCCCAACACCCGAACCGGCGGCCAATGCCATGTGCTGCCGGTTTGGTATGACCTGAGCGTCGGCCCGGAACTGAGCCTGTTGTCACACCGTAGCGGGCTGACCGTAGAAGAGGTGAGCCGTCGCCACAGCGAGCGCGAGTATCAGGTGTTCGCGCTGGGTTTCGCACCAGGCTTTGCCTTCATGGGATTGGTCGAAGAAGTGCTCGCCGCGCCGCGCCTGAATACGCCGCGCAAGAAAGTCGCGGCCGGCAGTGTCGGCATCGCCGAGCGCCAGACCGCCGCTTACCCGGTCGTGTCTCCGGGTGGCTGGAACCTGATAGGCCGCACCCCGGCAAAATTGTTCGACCGCGAACGCGATGGCTACAGCCTGATGCAGCCGGGCGATACCGTGCGCTTTGAAGCGGTCAGCCATGCAGAGTTCGTCAATCTGGGTGGTGACGACACGCCGCTGGAGGCGCAGGCATGAGCCGGCTCCTGATCGAAACGAGCACGCCGCTGTGCCTGTTGCAGGACGCGGGTCGGTTCGGCGTGCGGCATTTGGGCGTGACCCAGGGCGGTGCCCTGGATTGGCGTTCGATGTCGTGGGCCAACTGGCTGCTGGGAAATCCGCTGGACGTGCCGGTCGTCGAAATCACCCTCGGCGGTTTCGGCGTGGTCGCCGAGGAAGATTGCGTGCTGGCGCTGGCCGGCGCGGACCTGGGCGCGCAGGTGAATGGTGAGGCGTTGGCGCCGTGGCGCAGTTTTCGACTGAACAAAGGCCAGCGATTGCAGTTCACTCAGCCGCTGCTTGGCGCACGGGCTTATCTGGCGGCACCGGGCGGCTTTACCGCACCGACCGTGTTGGGCAGCAGCGCGACAGTGGTGCGGGAAGCACTGGGCGGGCTGGATGGCATGGGGCGCGCGTTGGCCAAAGGCTCGCCGCTGAGTTATGGCGGGAATGGCCTGATACTGTTGCGCGAGGTGCCAGAGGACGATCGACCGGACTTCAACGTCGATTCACCCTTGGACCTGGTGCTCGGCGCGCAGATTGGCGAGTTCAGTGGGCAAAGTGTGTTCGATGCGTTCAACAGCGTCTGGACCCTCGACAGTCGTGCGGATCGCATGGGGATTCGCCTGTTGGGCAAGGCGTTGGTTTATCAGGGTAAACCGATGATTTCCGAGGGCATCCCGCTCGGTGCGGTGCAGGTGCCGCCGGACGGGCAACCGATTGTGTTGCTCAATGATCGGCAGACCATTGGCGGTTATCCGCGATTGGGCGCATTGACGCCGTTGGCGCTGGCGCGGCTGGCGCAGTGTCTGCCGGGGGCGAACGTGCGGTTGCGGCCGGTGGTGCAGGATGTTGCGCATCGCCAGCAGGTCGAGTATTTACGCCGGTTTTCAGACCGCTAAAGGCTTCGTCGGAACGCCGCCCGGAGTAAGCTCGCCCCCACAGTATCGTGCACAAGACCACTGTGGGAGCGAGCTTGCTCGCGATAGCGCCCGATCAGGCAACAAAGATTACTTGGAAAGAAACCGCATCCCTTCCTCCAGCCCCCGCAGCGTCAGCGGGTACATCTGATCATCAATCAAGTCGCGCACGATATTGGTCGATGAGGTGTAGCCCCACGTATCTTTCGGGTACGGGTTGATCCAGATGACCTTCTTGTACTTCTCCATGAACCGCTGCATCCACACATACCCGGCTTCTTCGTTCCAGTGCTCGACGCTGCCGCCAGCCTGGGTGATTTCATAAGGCGCCATTGCCGCGTCGCCAATGAAAATCACTTTGTAGTCGGCGCCGTACTTGTGCAGCAAATCCTGGGTCGAGGTGCGCTCGGAGCTGCGGCGCATGTTGTTCTTCCACACCGATTCATAAATGAAGTTGTGGAAGTAGAAATACTCCAGGTGCTTGAACTCGGTCTTGCAGGCCGAGAACAATTCCTCGCAGATCTTCACATGCGCGTCCATCGAGCCGCCGATGTCGAACAGTAGCAACAGCTTGACGGTGTTGCGCCGCTCCGGCCGCATCTGGATGTTCAGCAGGCCGGCGTCTTTGGCGGTGTGGTCGATGGTGCCATCGATGTCCAGCTCTTCAGCCGCGCCCTGGCGCGCAAACTTGCGCAACCGGCGCAGGGCGACCTTGATGTTGCGCGTGCCCAGTTCCACTGAATCGTCGAGGTTCTTGTACTCGCGCTGGTCCCAGACCTTGACCGCTTTGCCCTGGCGCTTGCCTGCATCCCCGACCCGGATGCCTTCCGGGTTGAAGCCGCCGGAGCCGAACGGGCTGGTGCCGCCGGTGCCGATCCATTTGTTGCCGCCGGCATGGCGTTCTTTCTGTTCTTCGAGGCGTTTCTTGAATTCCTCGATCAGCTTGTCCAGACCACCGAGGGACTGGATCGCCGCGCGCTCCTCGTCGGTCAGCGAACGTTCGAACTCCTTGCGCAACCAGTCTTCCGGGATCAACGCCTGAAGATGGTCGTCGAGTTTTTCCAGGCCATTGAAGTAGGCGCCGAACGCTCGGTCAAACTTGTCGAAATGCTTTTCGTCCTTCACCAGAATCGCCCGGGACAAGTAATAAAACTCGTCCATGTCGGCGAAGGTCACGCGCTGTTTCAGCGCGTTGATCAGGTCCAGCAACTCGCGCACCGAGACCGGCACCTTGGCGGCGCGCATTTCATTGAACAGGTTAAGCAGCATGGTGATTGCCCTCTATCTGGTTAAACAGAGGGATCAGCGCGAGCCGCGACGGCTCATGAACGCCAGGCGCTCAAGCAATTGCACGTCTTGTTCGTTCTTCACCAACGCACCGGCCAGTGGCGGAATGGCCTTGGTCGGATCGCGTTCGCGCAGCACCGCTTCGCCGATGTTGTCGGCCATCAGCAACTTCAGCCAGTCCACCAGTTCGGAGGTCGATGGTTTCTTCTTCAGGCCCGGCACTTTGCGCACGTCGAAGAACACGTCCAGCGCTTCGCTGACCAGGTCTTTCTTGATGTTCGGGTAATGCACGTCGACGATTTTCTGCAGCGTGGTGCGATCGGGGAAGGCGATGTAATGGAAGAAGCAGCGGCGCAGGAACGCGTCCGGCAGCTCTTTTTCGTTGTTGGAGGTAATGATGATGATCGGGCGCTTCTTGGCCTTGATGGTCTCGTCGATCTCGTAAACGTAGAACTCCATCTTGTCGAGTTCTTGCAGCAGGTCGTTCGGGAATTCGATGTCGGCCTTGTCGATTTCATCGATCAGCAGAATCACCCGCTCCTCGGACTCGAAGGCTTCCCACAGCTTGCCCTTTTTCAGGTAGTTGCGAACGTCGTGGACTTTTTCCGTGCCCAGTTGCGAGTCGCGCAGACGGCTGACCGCGTCGTACTCGTACAAACCCTGGTGGGCCTTGGTGGTGGACTTGATATGCCAGGTGATCAGCTTGGCGCCAAATGACTCGGCCAGTTGCTCGGCGAGCATGGTTTTGCCGGTGCCGGGTTCGCCCTTGACCAGCAGCGGACGCTCCAGGGTGATGGCGGCGTTGACCGCCAGCTTCAGGTCATCGGTGGCGACATAGGCCTGGGTGCCTTCGAACTTCATCTGCTAATCCTCGAACGGTAACGCCGACCTGATCGAAACAGGGCGGGGCGGGCGAATAAACGGTGATGCCCGACTATAACGCGCAGGCCGGGCGACTGTGAACGCAGACGGCTTATTCAGTCTCTGACTCACAGGTACACTGCTGAACTGCTGGGTCGGCTGAGAGCCTTGTACTATAAAGGCTCCAGCGATTCGGCACTGTGCCACATACCCCAGTATTCAGCGTTTAGATGTGCCGTACGTCGCATGCAAGTGCTTGCGACACGTGCCCCGGAGATACCAGTGTCCTATTTAGCCCGCCGTGACGGTCGGTACAGCTACCGTCGACGCTTCCCCGCAGATGTAGCCGCCCTGATTGGCCGGAACGAGTACCGCAAAGCCTTGGGGACTGCTGATCGGTCGGAGGCGCTACGCCTGTCGCACGCTGTGTCGGTTGAGTTTGACCGGATATGTGATACCGCCGTGGCGGAGTGTGCTGATCCGGCTCCGCAGAACGCAGAACCTGAGACGGTGCAAGCCCAAGCGAAGACCGCCGCCGAGGTGCTGAACAATCTGAACGCGGTGGTCCGGGGCTTCACGCTGAATATCACTGAGCGTATGCAGTCGTCCGGCTGGCAAGCTGAGCTTGAGTGGCGCAGAGCGTCCTTAAAAGCTCATGCGAACGGGACGGTGCTACCGGGCTTGGACCTGCACCCTGTAACGGCACGGGCGCTCCTGCGAGCGCTCGACGACACTCTAGAGGGCAATCCTCCACGGTTTGATGCACCTGCTCCTGATACGGCTCCTGCCGGTGCTGTCGCTGCTTCCGTGCCAGTGCCGGATACCGTCACCGAGGCGGTGTTCCAGTCGGTGCTAGTTGATTATTACGAAGGCGTAGGGCCTAGCCGCGTGAGCAAGTTAAAAAGCCTCACGCGCCGTGTACTTGCATGGCCTAGCACTCAAGCGGAGCAGCTTGAGCGGGTGATGCAGTACTGTGCTGAGCGGCTGGAGGCGGGCGGTAAGGCCACGTCTGTGCACGGTGATGCTGCTGCATTAATCACTGTGATGCGGCGCGTTCCCGGCTGGCAGAGTATTACTTTGCCGAGGGCTGGCGCAGTCGCTAGGGCCGTCCGATCCGGTGGAGGAATGAACGTGAACCAGCGTTCAAGTATTCCCTTGGATCGGATGCTGAACTTGCACGCCGAGATGAAGCAGCAAGTGCCTGTACATCACTCGACGGTGGTTCTGTTGGCTCGGTACGGGTTGCGACCCGGTGAGCTGCTTCAAGAAGGGCCGGAGGCGTTGGGGTATCGCGTGGATATTCTCGGCAACCGTGAGCTGGTGTTTAAAGCTGCACTGACTGGCGGGAAGAATGCCGCTGCCCGAAGAGATGTACCCGTGCACGCTGATGACGCTGACTTGTTTCGTGAGGTTCTGGCCGGTCTAGGAATCGCTGCTGATGCTACTCCGGTGCAGCGTGACAGACGGATTCGCCAGCGTGTGCGGAACGTGTCGCGGGTATACAACCGACTGCTTGGCGAGGCGGACGGGTTGTCGCTGTACTCCCAGCGTCACACCTGCGCCGACCTTCTGCGGGCTGTAGGTGCTACGGCGGAGGAGGTAGGAGGCGTGCTCGGCCATACCGCTGCTGGAGCTAAAGCCACGAGCATTTACGGTGGGAGCCAGCCTCTAGACCGACCGCGTGAGCTGCTGGAGAAGGTGCGGGCGCTCATCCCAACCTGATAGGTAAGAAACACCCTGGGAACGCCCCGCGTAGGTCTGAAGTTCGTCTGAATACCGAGACAGCTACAGGCCACGTATTACATGGGGTGTAGCCGTTTTGTCGTTTAGTAAGTTACTTCTAGGAAGGGAAGGCGAGCAACACTACTAAGCAATAGAAAGACACTTCGAGTACAGAGTGAGGATGACTGCACAGAGCTGCGGTCCTCCCTCTCCAAGAGCCATCGCCCCCCAAAGAGGAAGACCGACACAAGGAGACCGACGAATTGACCGATTCAGATATGAACGAACTGGAGCCGATGTTCCAGCCAATGACACAACTCGAAGCACAACTCGGGATTGCTCGCCGTATCAAGGCTGAGCTACCCCACATCACCGGGAACGCAATCTCGCCGTACTTGCAGACCGGGTTGGCGTACTTCACTAAGCACGGCAATCTCGATGGCTGGAACCTCAAGGGCCGATCAGTCGGCGCAGAGTTCGCCCAGATTGAGCGGGAGGCTGCCGCAAGACGCTCAGCCGTGCTCAAGGCTGCTGGCTTCACACCACGATATGCCACGATGGCTGAGGTTCACCACGTTATGAAGATCGCACACGATGCGTGCATGGCCGATGGGAACAAGCCCAGCGCAAGCGCCATGCTTCGAGATGCTGGCGTCCCGGCAAAGACCGCGAACAAACTCGCGAGCAAGCGCAGCCTCCACACCACGAAAGCATGGGACCAGCAAGAGCAACACCCGGCCCGCGTAGCTATGCGGGAACAAGGTGTGTTATCCCGCAGAAAGGAGCGCGGCGCTGTGAGCGGCAGTCTGGCCGGAACCGTAGCCGCGTTGTACAGCTTGGCGGAGCATACGAAAGACCGGCAGCGACTCAGCGCAGTCGAGCAGGCGCAGGCTCGTATGGAGTCTGAGATTGCGGCTCTGAAAGCGCAGTTGGCGCAGCACGAAGTTCGGATGGATGTCGCAGAAGCTGGACTAGACTGGAAGGCAGAAGCGGTATGTCTGAAAGCGGACGGATTGAATGCCGGTGAGATTGCACGTCGGCTTGGGCAGAAGTACGCAACCGTCCGGCAGCATCTGCATCGGCACTCGAAAGCGTGACGCCTCTGTCACGCTTGTCACGCCTAAATTCGGTCAAATCCCCAAGATAAAAGATAGGAGAGATAATGGCCCACATCACCCTACCCGACGGCTGTTTGATAATTGATGACTCCGAGCTGATGCCGGAGCACCGCGCCCGTCGCATGGCTCATGAAGGCATGCCATCTGATGCAATCGCCTCTGAGCTGGGCGAGCCCCTCGCCGATGTACAGCAGTGGATTGCCGAATGTCCCTATGAAAGCCCCGAGGATTACTGGCTGCGCCGGTACAACGAAGGCACCCACCGCGACGACGATGAAGACGAGTAACCCAGCCGTTTAATCGGCACCCTTTCCCCGCTGTATTCGCTTAGTCATCGGATGTAGCCGCCAGAGACGCTTACTCCTTAGCGGGCTCTGGCACCTATTCCGTACCGAGCCTTCCTGCTCCCTCGCTGTACCACCACACCCCATCCCGACACCCCGTTTCAACGGCTCTCAGAACCCGAGAATCAACGTTAGCGCTGAACCGACCCTACTGGGCCAGTTCGAGCCTAGCGCGATTTCTGGCGTCCTGAGATCCGTGGAAGCCGTGTGTCCGTCCCCAACGCACGGAGGTATCACCATGCACGTACAACCGAACCCGATAAAAGCAGCGGCCACCCGTCAAGCCGCCCAAGACTTCGCACGCAGGAACCTGAAATTAGACTTCGCTGACAAGGCGCACTGGCGAGAACTGGCGGGTGCTCGTGGCATTCATCTCCCTGCGTGGTACGTCACCGCCACCGGTGGCCGCCTCGGTCGATTCGCTGAGCGACTCGGCCTGACCATCCGTGACTTGTACGCCGGAACCGGCTGCCGTTCGTTCCGAGCGTTCGTTCAGATGAACCCCACTTGGCCTTTGTTTGCGTACGTCGGCGTGCTGCTTGAGCTTGCCGTTGAGCTGAATACACAAGACTGATCCGTCATCGATTCACCCTGGCCCCGGCCACCCCGCTGTACCCATCCCGAAACCCCATTCCTGAAAGGAGAATCACCATGGCCGCTAAAAAATCCAGCCTGAGCTACACCGAGCGCAATCGCATTGAACTCCTCACCAGCCACCTGCGCAGTTCCGCACGTCCGTCCGTGAAGGCGAAGTACGAGGATGAGCTTGCTCAAATTCTCGAAGGCAAAGAGCTGACCCGAAGTGATTACGCCTTGGCCGCGTACTACCTCGGCAACTCTGGAACCGACGCTGATTCCTCCGACCTGTCGCAGTCGTTTGCGCAGGCTTACCGCGAAACCCCTGCTGAGTAAGCAGCGGTACCACCATTAAGGAGATTGACTATGACCGCTTTTAATCCAACCGCTGAACTGGCAAGCCTGTCCGATGCCGACCTAATGGCGCCGCTAGTACTCGACGGTGCAGCCTCTGCAAGCCCGGCACCTGCACCGATTCAAGCCGAATGCTTCGGCGGTGTCCCTGAAGTTCCGGCCTTGAATTCGCTGCTGGCGCAAGCCGATGCAATCGCGCTAGCCGTTTCAATCACAGACCTGCCGCCGCGCTCTTTGCGTGTTACTGGCGTTCCCGCTGGTGAGTCTGTCTCGGGCATGCTGCGCAGCAATGGCGGGAAGCTCAGTGAAGCCCTACGCCAAGTAGTGGGCGAGCACATCAAGACTGTTGATGACCTCCGGTACGCCCTGCGTGTGTTCG
The DNA here is from genome assembly GCF_050280905.1 of Pseudomonas sp. NPDC086278. Classification (NCBI taxonomy): domain Bacteria; kingdom Pseudomonadati; phylum Pseudomonadota; class Gammaproteobacteria; order Pseudomonadales; family Pseudomonadaceae; genus Pseudomonas; species Pseudomonas sp. NPDC086278. The sequence goes on along the minus strand of NZ_JBNNWE010000015.1, from coordinate 71,653 downwards.
CCTCGCACGGTGTGAACAGTCTGATCGGCAATCGCTACCGTGACCTTCTGGGGCGCGAGAGGGCAATCATCGACACTGCTGGTGCTGAGTGGACTGACAAGGTGCTGACCGCCGTTCAAGGTGAAGTTGCCGCGGTGCACGCTGCTGAGCACCTAACACAAGCCGAGTTTGATTTCCTGCTGGAGCTGGTAGACAGCAACCGGGCGGGTATGGCGCAGAACCTTGCGGGTCCGAGTGTCGATGTCCCCGCGCTTGTGAAGGGGCGTGGGCTGGACTGGCGTGAGCTGGCTAGCGCGTGGTCCGATGCCTGCGGTACGCGTGGCAATGTGACGTTCGAGGCAGGCAAGAACGCTGCCGGATGGAGCAGCTACAACATCACCGTCGCACCGGATGCCGGTTGGGTCCTGAGCGTGTTCGTAGATCAAGCATGGATTCCGCTTGAGGCGTCCGCTGCTGGCAAAGCCCGTGCTCTCTCTGAGCGTGAGCAAGTGATGTTGGCTCGGTCGCAGTCCGCGAAGCTTGCGCCGTACTTGGGCACCGTGTTCGCTGACAAGCTCCGGGGCGCCGTGTGAGCACCCATAAGCCTGCGCTCCGGCGCGGGCAACACCCATCCGCCGATGACCTCATAAAGATGCGACTGGGGTACTCCGGCTATGAGGCGAGGCTACAGAGAATGCGTGCGATGAAGCCTGCCCGGTACGCCGCTGTCATGTCCGGTGCTAAGACCTTCCTCGACGATGGCTGGTGTTGCCCTGAGTGCGATGGGAACGAGCGGCATACTCGGAACCTCGCCTGTCGGGCCTGCAACGGTGCCCGCGTAGCAAGCGTGTTCAAGATGCTGCCGGACGGGCAAACCGTGTACGTGTCAAAGGATGAGAACGCCTCGGAGAACTGGCAGCAGCGGCATCTCAGAACCCAACGGCTGCTAGATCAGAAAGCGATCCTGAATCGCTTGGGGGCAGTGGTCGTCGGTCGGTACTGCCTCTCGGGTGGCTGCGTGCTGCGGGCTGGCTCCGTGGCTCTCGACACTGAACCGCTGATGCTCGCCGTTGATGCGCTGCTGTCCGGTGATCCTGAACAGTCCCGCGCTGCGATTGAACCGCTTATCCAGCAAGACCGAGAACTGGCGTTATGCGTCCGCAGTATCGCCCAAGCCCTTGCTGCACCTAAACCAAATCGACCTTGATGCCTGCCCAATGGGGCGGGCTGCACCCATTGGAGGCATTAAATGAAAGCACGAATTACAAAGTCCGTCCTGTCCGGCATGCGCGACGCGTTTACCCCTGACTTAACTTCGCCGTCTGGTCTGCGTTGGAATCGCTGGAACGGCACCACCGGTGCGCGCAGCCGTGAAGCCTGAGACGTGGCTGGTAGCTGCACAAACTCAGGCACGTACGTTGTCACGTTGGAGGGCAGCAAGTACCGGGCTGCGGATGTTCTACTGGCCCTTCACCGCGCCCAGTATCGCACCCCTGTGGTGTTGGTATGAGCCGCGCCCAGACAAGGGTCGCGGCACGGAACAAGATGCCGGAGATCAAGCCTTGGCATGAGGAGTACACACTATCGGACACCTCGCCCAGTGGCCTGCGGTACTTGGTGAACGGCATTCCCAGCGTGCTGACTGGCTGCCCGAATGAACCGACTTGGCCTCATGATAAGAGCATGGCGCGGCACTGCATCTGGCCCCGGAATTACTGCGTGTCGGTAATCGTCGGCTGGGAAGGCACCGACCTCGGCGGGTTCATGAAGTGGGATATACAGCTCGAAACTGTCCCTGCTGGCGTTGTCCGTGAAATCCTGCTGGAGCACTACGAGCGTGAGCAGCAGATTCATTTACTGGAGCAGCACGAACAGCACTTGGAACAACTGGAAGTGGCCTAACGGCTGCTTCCCTTTTTCGGCTCCGGGCTGCGACCTAAAAATATTGTATCCACCCGAGCGGGTCCCTCCACTGAAGGCATCGCCATTGCCCCCGTGGCCCTTCGCCCTGCGCTTGCGTAAGTCTGACCCTGAGCTAGCCTCGACAGAGTCGCCGGTGTGGCGACCTGCCATTAAGGAGCGTGTGTGTGCCAACCAGATACCGTGACGCGGATAGCGGTCATTACATCACTGAAAAGGATGCTAAGAAAAATCCTAAGCAGTCAGTCAAAGAGACTGATAAGCCAAAGCCTAAGTCACCGCCAAAGCCTAAGGGGAAGTAGTACTAAAGGCAGTGTGGTTAGCGAATAGCCGCGCTGCCTTGGCTGTAGTGATACGGGTATACCTGAGCCACCACTCGTCGGATGCAGTGTAGATGTACTGGTTCGTGGTGATATGAGTGACTTGACAACTCTAATCACCACACTAATAATCACTACACCCAAATCAACACGAGTGCATTGCCATGATGATCCGAGCATACCTCCGAGCATCCACCATCGAGCAGGACGCCACCCGCGCTAAGGAGCAGCTACGCGCCTTCGCTGTTGAGCATGGGCAGCGTGTGGCGAGCTGGTACACCGAGAATGAATCCGGGGCCACACTAGAGCGCCCTGAGTTATTCCGTTTGCTCTCTGACTGTGAGCCGGGAGATGTGCTGCTGGTCGAGCAAGTAGACCGACTGGCTCGCCTGAATGAGTCGGACTGGCTGAAGCTCCGGGGCGAACTCCAGGCCAAAGGAGTGCTGGTTGTAGCGTTGGACCTGCCTACGTCACATCAGGCAATGCAGCCAGCTCGTAAGGGTGACGACTTCACAGGCCGGATGCTGGGCGCAATCAATACCATGCTGCTGGATATGCTCGCTGCTGTAGCCCGTAAGGACTATGAGGACCGCCGCCGCCGTCAAGCTCAGGGTATCGAGAAGGCTAAGGCTGAAGGCGCGTACAAGGGCAGGCAGATAGATGAGAGCTTGCACCAGCGAGTGCGTGAGTTGCTGGCAGACGGCAAGAGCATTCGCAAGGTGGCTGAGCTGATCGGATGCAGCACACAGACGGTGCAGCGCGTTAAGCGAGAGCTGGCCGTGTCGGAGTGAGCACACCCGTTAAGCCCATCTCTGTGCACCGCCTGAAACAACAAGAGAGCCGGACAGGGATTGCCGCCCACCCGGATTCATTGGGGTTTGAAATAACTCCAGTGCATCACTGGTAAGCAATGCTGCGTTCCTACGTTAGACGCACCGCTATGTACGCCAGAAGTACCAATCCTATTACGGCGAGCAGGCGCAATTGCTCCAACCGACGAAGCACGGATTGTTGAATAATCAATACCGCTGCCGTGTCTTCGCGACCATGACAGGCCGCTTGTAGCCCTTGTTGAATACGGTAGCGTGCTTCCCCATTCTCATTTGTTGAAGGGAATATGCCGCTCTGCTCGGCCCATCTCTTTGCAGAATCGCAAGCCTTTTCAAATTCCTGCTCGTACGATCGTTTAGCTGGCATCGCCTGTCCCTTGCTGCGTGGTTGTTGATCGTAATGTACGTCGTTTGCTATCCCAGATGTGACACGCGCCCGGTGCGCACGGCGTGGGCAAGTGCAGCAAATACCGCTGAAACCACTGTATCTACTGGGCCGAACGCCTTTCCCCTTGTTTAGTCTCTGAATGGGGCGTCACATCTTGACTCAGTCTCGGCGGCTCGCCAGTATTGTGCTATCGCCATATTGGCGATAGCTTGCGGGGCATGTCTACTAAATATCGATTTCGCGACACGTACCGCATTCAGTTGCGCGAGAAGGATCATCCGCCGCCCCACGTTCACCTGACCGGAGGCGGCCTCGACGTGATGCTCAGCCTGGAAACCGTGCAGGTCATGGTTGGCAAGGCGCCGCCGCTGATTATCAAGGAAGCACTGGAGTGGGTCAGGGCCCATCAGGTGCAATTGCTGGAGGACTGGAAACGATGTTACCCATGAAACGCCCACGGCTGTCGGCCGTTCAGGCATTGCCGGATCACCGGTTGGCGCTGACCTTTATAGATGGCCGGCAACTGACGCTCAACCTCAGCCATGACCTGCGTGCCTATCCTGGGTTACAGCCATTGCTGGAGGCGGGCGCGTTCGAAACTGCAACGTTGGGCGACGATGGCTGGAGCGTCGAATGGCCTGAGCACGACATCCAGCTCGGCGCGGATACCCTGTACCTCGATGCTCTCGCACAAAACGCCGCTGACGAAAACACCCGAATCTTTATCGACTGGCGAGCCCGGACCGGATTACCGCTCAATCAAGCGGCGCAAGCGCTGGGGGTCAGCCCGCGAAGCATCACCCGCTACAGCAGCGGGCGTGAAGCGGTGCCCCGATCGCTGGCGCTGGCGTGTCTGGGATGGGACTTCCTCCAGCAGCAATCGGGGGCCGTGCGAGCCGCCGAAGATACCGGGCGCTACACCGTAACGCGCAAACCTTAACCTTCCTCCGGCTTCGGCCGTTCATACCGCGCGTTGAACGCCTGAATGAAACCGTTGCGCAGAATCTGCAAAAACGCCGAGAACGCGCTGATATCTTGCCGGTGGACGTTGCCGCTCAGCTCTACCCGAGTCGCGAACTGGTTTTTGCCCTGGTTTTTCAGCACGGTTTCGGAGCCGCCGACGATGGCCTCCCAAATGGAACGGAAAATCCCTTTGTCCTTGTTTTCGACGTCTTGCTGCCAATTGAACACCTCGACGTCTTTCAGCAGCGGCTTGATATAGCCGGTCAATTGCGCTTTTTTGGCTTGGGCTTCGATCACCACATCGCCGTGGCCCGCGTTGAAGTCGAACTTGCCATAGGCCGACGCGAAGTCGTTCATGCTTTTGAGCTGGATGTCCTTGGCCCGCAGACGGAATTCGAAATCTTCGAAATTGCTCAGCGGATCGAAAGTGGCGGTGGTTTCCAGGGGGGCGTGGCCCAGCAGCAGCGCTTTTCCTTCGAAACGTGCGTCGCGCTTGCCTTCTTTGTCGACGACGTTGGTCAGGTTGTAAATGCTGGCGTTGACCTGAGTGGCATTCATGTTGACCGGAGGCTTGGAGTTGAAATTGCGAAAACTGATCTTGCCGTCGAAGATGCGCACTTCGTCCAGGGTGATCGGCGCCAGTTTGCTCAATTGCGCACGCCAATCGGTGCCCTGACCGGTTTGAGAGTTTTGCTTGTTGGCACCGCCGTCGACGAAGTTCACTTCGGGGTTGAAGAACTGCATCTTGGCCACCACCGCGTGGTCGTACCACAGCGAATGCCAGCTGACGGCGAGGTCAATCACCGGCGCGTTGACGAACGGCACCGGGACCTTGCCATCGACTTTGACAATTTTCAGTCCGTTGATCTTGTAGGCCCCGCGCCACAGTGCGAGGTCCACATCGGTGACCTGGCCCTGATAGTCACCCATGTTTGCCAGCTTGTCGTTCAGGTAGTCGCGCACCAGATAGGGCAGGGCGATGTGCAAGGCAATCAGCAACACAACGAGGCCGGCGAGGGTCCACAGGGGCCAGCTGTATCGACGCTTCATGGTGGTAATTCCTTGGCAAGGTAAAACGATGGACTGCGCCAGCCCGCGGACGTTCGCCAGAACTTGCCGACCCTCGGCAACAGGCATACCTTTGGCACCTTATTCAATGCTGTACAAGGACCCAGCCATGAGCCGCATTTTCGCTGATAACGCCCATTCCATCGGCAACACACCGCTGGTGCAGATCAACCGTATCGCCCCGCGCGGCGTGACCATCCTGGCCAAGATCGAAGGGCGCAACCCCGGTTATTCGGTCAAGTGCCGGATCGGCGCAAACATGATCTGGGACGCCGAAAGCAACGGCAAACTCAAGCCTGGCATGACCATTGTCGAGCCGACCTCGGGCAATACCGGGATTGGCCTGGCATTCGTTGCCGCTGCCCGTGGTTACAAGCTGATGCTGACCATGCCGGCGTCCATGAGCATCGAGCGCCGCAAAGTGCTTAAAGCACTGGGGGCCGAACTGGTGCTGACCGAACCGGCCAAGGGCATGAAGGGCGCCATTGAAAAGGCGAGCGACATTGTGGCCAGCGATCCGGCCAAGTACTTCATGCCAGCGCAGTTCGACAACCCGGCCAACCCGGCCATTCACGAGAAGACCACTGGCCCGGAAATCTGGAACGATACCGACGGCGCGGTCGACGTCCTTGTCGCAGGCGTGGGAACGGGCGGAACCATTACCGGCATTTCGCGGTATATCAAGAATACCCAAGGCAAACCGATCCTTTCGGTGGCCGTGGAACCTGCCGGTTCGCCAGTGATCACCCAAGCCATCGCCGGCGAAGAAATCAAGCCGAGCCCGCACAAGATCCAGGGCATCGGCGCCGGTTTTGTGCCGAAAAACCTTGATTTGACGATGGTGGACCGGGTTGAACTGGTGACGGATGAAGAATCCAAAGCCATGGCGTTACGTTTGATGCGCGAAGAAGGGATTTTGTGCGGCATCTCCTGCGGTGCGGCGATGGCGGTTGCCGTTCGTCTGGCCGAGACCCCGGAAATGCAAGGCAAAACCATCGTGGTGATCCTGCCGGACTCGGGCGAACGCTACCTGTCGAGCATGCTGTTCAGTGATTTGTTTACGGAGCAGGAAACCCAGCAATAAGACGCACAAGGGTAGAGAGCCTTTGAAGCGTCAACGGGGGTTGATTCAAGTCAGCCCTCGTTCAGGAAGCCTGTGTTAAGAAGTGCTTTGTTGCGCAATCCTTAATACGGAATGTTGCGTATGCGGGTTTTTCCCGAGGTCGGTAATGTTTATCATGGCCGGCTGCCACGTCGGGTAAATGGCGTTGTGCAATGAACCTATTCTCAAGGAGTTGTTGATGAGCTTTTCCTTTGCCGCAAAAGCGTTGGTGTTGCTGCTGTTTCTTGGCAGCACGCTCTATGTCCATCTGCGCGGCAAGGCGCGATTGCCGGTTTTGCGTCAGTTCGTCAACCACTCGGCGCTGTTCGCTCCCTACAACGCCTTGATGTACATATTTTCCGGCGTGCCATCCAGACCGTATCTGGATCGCAGTAAATTTCCGGAGCTGGACATCCTCCGGGATAACTGGGAAGTGATTCGCGACGAAGCGATGCACTTGTTTGATGAGGGTTACATCCGCGCTGCCGAAAAAAATAACGATGCCGGTTTCGGTTCGTTCTTCAAAAAGGGCTGGAAGCGTTTCTACCTCAAGTGGTACGACAAACCCCTGCCATCGGCCGAAACCCTTTGCCCTAGAACAGTGGCACTGGTCAGCAGTATTCCCAATGTCAAAGGCGCGATGTTTGCGTTGCTGCCGGGCGGTAGCCACCTCAATCCGCACCGTGATCCGTTCGCCGGTTCGCTGCGTTATCACCTCGGGCTGTCGACCCCCAACTCCGATGATTGCCGCATCTTTGTCGACGGTCAGGTTTATGCCTGGCGTGATGGCGAGGACGTGATGTTCGATGAGACCTATGTGCATTGGGTCAAGAACGAAACCGAGAAAACCCGCGTCATCTTGTTCTGCGACATCGAACGACCGCTGAGCAACCGCATTATGACCCGCATCAACCGCTGGATCAGCGGTTTGTTGGGCCGCGCGACTGCGCCGCAAAACCTCGATGACGAGCGTGTCGGCGGGATTAACCGGGCTTACGCCTGGAGCAAGAACTCCAGCGATAAATTCAGTGGCGTAGTCAAACAGTGGAAGCGACGTCACCCCAAGGCTTATCGCGTGCTGCGGCCGGTGTTGGCGGTGGTGGTGTTGACGTTGTTGGGGTATTGGTTGTTTGGGTGATCGCGGCCCGAAGATGAAAACCGCTCATTGGAGCGGTTTTTTTCTGATGTTATTGGCGTCCGGCGAGCACGTCAGGTTCGCCTTCGATGCCCGTCGCGATGATTTGTAGAAGCCGACGCTGACTGGCCGTCAGTTGTACTTTTGCAGGCTTGTTATCTTGAGCAGAGGAACGTTTTTTGATGCGGGGATTTCTTATGACTCCGTGCATATTTCCTCCGTTGTCGGTTGTTGATTGAACAGTTTTCACGATACTAGGCTCTCCACAGTTCTGACAAGTCGACCTTCTGTGTCTTCGTTGAAGTCGAGACGTTTATAAATGGGAATTGCACCTTCTAGCGGTTCCTGCACGTCGATGAATCTACTACCGATAATCAGGGCGTAATGTTCTATTGCCGAAATGGCCAGTGCCGCGATACGGTTTTTTAAAGGATGTGCCTCCCTCGGACTCCCTTCCAACCGCACGATCCGGATTCGTTGCCGACTATTGTTCGGGTTTGCAAAGCACAGTCCGCACAGTTCCTCTTCAAACCAGATGGCAATATCCAGAGACCAAGGCTCCTTTGCTTTCCACCCTATGATTTCACTCCATAAAAAGTGTGAATCCTCCCAGCGTTCGCAAGCATCAAGCGCCTGTGCATTGATGGGTTCGAACCGCACCCGTGATAGATCAATGTACGTTGGGCCTGCCCATTCCAGTTCACGTTGCAGCTCTGCCGCGCTGGTAGCAGCAAGACTTCTAGCACTCGACTTATATAACTGATACCGAATGTGCGTCCGTTCCCTTGGCATGTGATCTCGTGCATTCCATGTCCCCTGTTGGCGGGTTGATCCATTTCTTTGAAGGGTAGGGCGCTCATACGACGCTGTCCTTACTGGCCCTTTGTCCAAGTCATTGCAATCTGTGTCGCGGGCTGGTTATAGTCGGCGCTCGCCTGCTTTCCCGAGCACGGCCCTCAAAAAGATCAGCCCATGCCTGCATCCCTCATCAGTGCGGTAGTCGATTCAGCGGTCCACGCTGTCGTGGCGCCGTGCGGGAATCAGCAGCCTGTGCAGATCAGTCATTACCCCCCACCTGTCCTTGGCACGCCGGTATACGCGGTCGTATCGCCGCCGGGCGTTGGCGCTTCGGGCTGATCAGCTGTTATCTGCTGTCTCCCGTGCCCTGTGAAAAAACGACTGAATTTCAGCTTCGGCTGAGTTGGCTTTTTGCCTGAAGACAGGTGGTATTCATGTTTGTCCTTTCGAAAAAAACCGCGCTCGCGGCGGCGTCCACGAGCCTGTTCGTTCTGCTGTGGAGCAGCGGCGCGATCTTCTCCAAATGGGGCCTGGCCCACGCGTCGCCCTTTGCCTTTTTGCTGATTCGCTTCGCTATCGCGCTCTGTGGATTGCTGTTGTTGATGCCCTTGCTCAAGCTGAAACTGCCCAAGGGCGGTAAACCGATGCTGTATGCGATGGCCACGGGCGTGGTGTTGTTGGGGGCTTATCAGATTTTCTATCTGTTGGCGCTGGACCTGAAAGTCACGCCTGGCGTGATGGCAACGATCATGGGCGTGCAGCCGATCCTCACGGTGGTGATCATGGAGCGTCAACGCTCAGCCAGCCGGATGTTCGGCCTGGCGCTGGGCCTGGCGGGTTTGATCATGGTGGTTTACCAGGGCATCGGTCTGGCCGGGATGTCACTGGCCGCAATGCTCTTCGGTTTGCTGGCGCTGGCGAGTATGACCTTCGGTTCGATCATGCAAAAACGCATCACCGACAATCCCCTCGGCACGCTGCCGGGGCAATACCTGGCCGGGCTGTTGCTCTGCGGGATTTTCGTGCCGTTCCAGCCGTTTCATTTCGAACACGGCACAGGGTTCATCGTGCCGGTGTTGTGGATGGGATTGGTGGTGTCGGTGCTGGCGACGTTGTTGCTGTATCGGCTGATCGCCCGGGGCAATCTGGTGAACGTCACCAGCCTGTTTTACCTGGTGCCGGCGGTGACGGCCGTGATGGACTATCTGTTTTTCGGCAACACACTGGCGACGCTAAGCCTGCTCGGCATGCTGTTGATCATCGTCGGTCTGGTCTTCGTGTTCCGTAAAGCAGCGTAAAACGCTGTAGAAACCCAGGGCCCGGAGCATTGCTCCGGGCCTTTTTCATTTGGCCAGTGCGTGCTCGGCGCGCACCGAATTCATGAACGCCTGCATCGCTGACGATTGAATCCGATGACGCCGGGTGATCAGCCCATACGGCGGCAACCGCGCTTCGAACTTGATCGGCAGCACCGCCAGCAAATCACGCCCGGCGTAATCCTCCACCACCGACACCGGCGTGACGCCGAGCATGTCGGTCTGCTGGATCAATGACAGCAAGGTCATGATCGAGGTGGTTTCAACGATGCTGTTGGGAATGTCGACGCGGGCATTGTGGAACACCTGATTGATGATCGCGCGCATCGGGCTCGGATGCTGTTGCAGCACCCACGTCATGTTCTGCAACTCGGCCCAGCTCAGGTTCTTCTCCTGCGCCAGTGGGTTCTGCGCACCGGCAATCACGCACAGTGCTTCCTCGCCGAGGCTGTCGAAGAGCAATTCTTCAGCCCGGGCACCGGCCGGAATCCGGCCTAAAACAATGTCCAACTGGTCTTGCAACAGCGCTTGCACCAGCACGTCGCTGGTGTCGACCTGAATGCTCATCGACAACCGTGGATGGCTTTGTTTCAAGGTCGCGATGGTGCGGGTCAACAGCCCCGACGCCAATGCCGGAATGGCCCCGACCGCGACTCGCCCCAGGTTGCCGGATTCCAGTGCGACCAGTTCTTCGCGCATGCCGCTGAGTTCGGCGAACACCATGCGCGCGTAATAGATGACGGTTTCGCCGAACGGGGTCGAGCGCATGCCGCGCGGCAGGCGTTCGAAAAGCTCGACGCCGAGCAAATCCTCGGCTTCATGCAGCATCTTCGTCGCTGCCGGTTGGGTCATGCCAATGTGATCGGCGGCGCGGCGCAACGAGCCGAACTCCTGCAACGCCAGCATCAGGCGCAATTGGCGCAGACGCAGTCGACTGTGGATCACGTTGGCTTCTGGAATTCGGGTCATGGGCTCGACTCGCAAAAAAGACTGCGGCAAGCCTGACAACAAATGTCAGGCGTTGCCAGCATTGCCGTGTCACAGCACCGATTTGGTTTTGGCCACCGGCGGTTTGCGCAGCCCGGTCAAGGTGCCCAGTGCCTTGGAAATCAGCGGCCAGAACAACATCAGCAGCGCCGCCGTGGTCAGGCAACCCACCAACGGGTTGGACCAGAAGATGCCCAGGTGACCGTCGGAGAACAGCATCGACTGGCGAAACGCATCTTCAGCCTTGTCGCCCAGCACCGCCGCCAACACCAGCGGTGCGATTGGGTAGCCGAGTTTCTTGAACAGATACCCCAGCGCTCCGAAGCCCAGCATCAGCACCACGTCGAAGAACGAGTTGTGCACCGAGTACGCACCAATGGCGCAGACCATGATGATGATCGGCGCGATGATCGAGAACGGAATGCGCAGGATCGACGCGAACAGCGGCACGGTGGCCAACACCACAATCAGGCTCACCACGTTGCCCAGGTACATGCTGGCGATCAGGCCCCAGACAAAATCATGCTGCTCGACAAACAGCGTCGGTCCAGGGTGCAGGCCCCAGATCATCAAGCCGCCGAGCATCACCGCCGCTGTCGCCGAGCCGGGAATACCCAGGGTCAGCATCGGCAGCAGGGCGCTGGTGCCCGCCGCATGGTCGGCCGTTTCCGGGGCGATCACGCCTTCGAGTTCACCTTTGCCAAAGTTCTCGCGGTGCTTCGAAAAACGCCGCGCCAGGCTGTAGCTCATGAACGAGGCAGCGGTCGGACCGCCCGGCGTAATGCCCATCCAGCAACCGACGAGGGTGCTGCGCAAAATCGTCCACCAGTAGCGCGGCAACTTGGCCCAGGTGCGCAAGATCACCATCGGCGTGATGCGCGCATGTTCGCCGCGAAACACCAGGCCTTCCTCGACCGTGCAGAGGATTTCGCCGATGCCGAACAGACCGATCACCGCCACTTCGAAACTGATCCCGGTCATCAGGACCGGTTGATCGAAGGTCAGGCGCAGGTTGCCGGACACGGTGTCCATGCCGACCGCCGCCATGGCGAAACCGATCATCATCGCCACCACGGTTTTCAGCGGCGGGTTTTTGCTCATGCCGATGAAGGTGCAGAACGCCAACAGGTACACGGCAAAGAACTCCGGCGAACTGAACGACATGGCGAACGCGGCAATGCGCGTCGACAGGAACGTCAGCAACAATACCCCGGCCAGCGCGCCGATCAGCGCCGAGCTGAACGCCGCCGTCAGGGCTTCGGCGGCGCGACCTTCGCGGGCCATCGGGTAGCCGTCGAAGGTGGTCGCCACCGATGACGGCTCGCCGGGGATGTTGAACAGAATTGAGGTGATCGAGCCGCCGAACAGCGCGCCCCAGTACATGCACGACAGCAGGATGATCGCCGACACCGGCGACATGGTGAAGGTCAGCGGCAGCAGCAATGCCACGCCATTGGGGGCGCCGAGGCCGGGCAATACGCCGACCAGAATGCCCAGCAGCACGCCGATCACCATCAGGCCGATGTGGCCCGGGGTCAGGATCAGGTTCATGCCTTGCAGCAAGGAATCGAATTCGCTCATTTGAAGCTTCTCCGGGCCAGCATTATCCAGTCGCCCAACGGGCCGGCATCCAGCGGGACCTTGAACCACAGGGCAAAAATCAGGTAACTGGCGAGCACCGCGCCCAGCGCCACCGTGGCGATCATCAACTTGCTGTACGGCCTGGCGCGGACCTTGTCACGCCACATGAACCAGGTGATGAAACAGGCCGACGACACGTAGATGCCGGTGAGTGGCATGGCGGCGACGAACAGCGCTATCGGGATGAACACCGATATCACTTGTTTGAATGCCGTGCGGCTGACGAATGAAATGCTCAAGGCTTGCCAGCGCACCACGGTCAACACGCCGTTGGCGACACTCGCGGCACTCAGCATCAGGCCGATGTAGAACGGGAAGTAACCCGGCTCGGGGCCGGAATCGCCCCAGCCGATACCTTGTTCGACGCTGCCGAACATCACCACCACGCCGATCAGCGCGGTGAAGAGTGCCAGGCCGAGTTCGACCCAGCGGGTACCGACCAGCGCCGGTGAATCCGAAGAATGGGACATGAAGCACCTCCAGAGGTGACGGCCGCGCGCAGGCGGACGGCCGTGAACAACTCAGTTTTTCAACCAGCCGGCTTCTTTGAACACCGGGGTGACGCGGGCGGTGTCTTTCTCAATGTAGGCGGTCAACGGTTCGCCTTCGAGGAAGGTCGGCACCAGGGCGTTCTGTTTGACGTAGGCTTTGAACTCTGGGGTCTCGGTGACTTTGCGCATCAAATCAACATAGAACGCCCGTTGCTCGGCGGTGACTTCGCCGGGCATGAACACGGTGCGCGGGAAGCGGTACTGATCGATGCCCAGGCCCTGTTCGTGGCAGGTCGGCACGTCGGCCCAGGATTTATCTCCAGCGACTTTTTCGGTGTAGCTCATGCGTTCTTTACTGAACACGCACAACGGCTCGACTTGGTCGCCGCGCCATTGGCTGATGCTTTCGCTGGGGTTGTTGACGTTGGCGGCGATGTGTTTGCCGGCCAGTTGCGTTGCGGCTTCGCTGCCGCTCTTGAACGGGATGTACACCAGTTTGCTGCCGGTGGTCTGGTTCAGCAGCAACGTCAGGGTCTGGTCGACGTCCTTGGACTGGCTGCCGCCCATGCGCAGGTTCGACGGGTCGGCCTTGACCGCTTCGTAGAAGCCTTTGGCGTCCTTCCACGGCGCGTCCTTGTAGCTCCAGAGAATGAAGTCATCCTCGGCCACGGCGGCGACCGGGGTCAGTTCCTGCCATTGATAACCGAGCTTGGAAACCAGCGGCAACAGGTAGATGTTGTTGGTGCCGATCACCAGTTTTTCCGGGTCGCCCTTGTTCATTTTCAGGTCGAGGAAGGCTTCGGCGCCGTTGCCGCCGCCCTTGTTCAGAACGATGGTATTGACGTCCAGAAACTTGTGCGTGGTGATGATCGACTGGATCAGTCGACCGAGTTGATCGGTGCCGCCACCAGGACCGCCGGCGACGACGATCTCGACGTTCTTGTCGGGCTGCCAGGCAGCATGAGCGAGGGCGGGAAGGGTGCCGGCGGCGACCAGCGTGCAACCAAGAATCAGACGGGATGTGCGACGGACGAATGCAGTTCGCATGGAAGGGCCTCGTTTTTGTAGTTGTTATGAGTGGCTTGTCTGAGCGGTAAAGCCGCAAGCCTGGCCTGAGTGTGGGAAGCCTCAGACCTCGCGTCTAGTCAAAACAATACATACACCGATAGCCTGGGGTTATACGTCGCGGCGGACAAAATCGTGTGAATCGCCAAAGGCTTTGCGCTAGAGCCGTTTGAGAGGAAAGTCGCGGTAGCTGTTACACGGTGAAAGCGGGCTGAAAGCCGGGTATGCCATAACCCGAGGCTATCGCCTTATTTCAAGTTTTGATTAGACGGTTATCACTGAGCCTTCGATAGTGCTCACCAATGCCGCCACGAAGCGGTCACGTAACACCCACAAAAATAATAACCGAGGTACGCACCATGGCTCGTCCCAGTGCTTCCCTGCAGCTGCCTGACGCAGTTGCCCGATCCGCAACGGCAGCGGCGATACCGCAAGCCTCGACCACCAAGGCCAGCAGCGTGCGCTGGCGCATCTTCGCGATCATCTTTGCGTTGACCATGGTCAACCTGATCGACCGCGTGTCGCTGTCCATCGCGATGCCGACGATTGCCCATGAATTTTCCCTGTCGCCGAGCATGCAAGGGCTGATCCTCAGCAGCTTCTTCTGGGCGTACGCGCTGTTGCAGATTCCCGGCGGCTGGATGATCGACCGGTTCGGCCCGCACCGGGTGATCAGTTGGTCCACCGGGCTGTGGGGCACCTTTCAGGTGATCGCAGCCTTTGCCACGGGCGGTTTGTCGCTGCTGTTCGCCCGCGTCGCACTGGGTGCCGCCGAGGCGCCGTTGTTTCCCTCGGGCGGCAAGCTGATTTCGTTGTGGCTGGCGCCGAGTGAGCGCAGTCGCGGCGCGGTGCTGATGGACAGCGGCAGCCCGCTGGGCGTGGCGCTGGGCGGGTTGATCATTGCTTACCTGATTGCGTCGCTGGATTCGTGGCGCCTGGCGTTCGTCATCGCCGGTATCGCCACGCTGGTATTGGCCTGGCTGGCGCGGCGTTATCTTCGCGATGACCCGGCCACGCACCCGCAGGTGAATGCCGAAGAGCTTGAGAAAATCAACGCCGGCCGCGCAACGCCAGCGGCTGAAGCGGCGCGTGTACCGGTCAAAGGCTTGGGCATTGCCGCACGCTCCCTGAGCGGATTACTGATTGGTCGCGCCAGTTGGGCCATGGTCTATTTCGGCTTGCTGACCTGGGGCCCGAGTTACCTGGCGCAGGCGCGCGGCTTTGATATCAAAGGCATCGGTGCGGCGACGTTCGTGATTTTCATCTGCGGCGCGCTGGGTTCGTTGACCGGTGGTTTCCTCTGCGACGGGCTGATTCGCAAGGGCGTCAGTCGTGGCGTGGCGGTCAAGAGCCTGTTGGCGTTTTCCGGTGTGGTAGCGCTGGGTGCCTTCCTGTTGCTGCCGACCCTGAGCAATCCTTTTGCGGCCGTGGCGTTGTTGGCCATGACCGCGTTTTTCCTGATGTGGGGCAGCCTCTACTGGAGCTTCCCGGCGTTGCTTGCGGCGCCGGCGCGGGTCGGGCTGATCGGCGGCGTGATGAACATGGCCGGCAGCACTGGCGGCATTGCGGTGCCGATCCTGGTGGGGATCATTTTGCAAATGGCCGGTGGTTTCGCGCCGGTGCTGGGCTTCTTCGCCGTGTGCTCGGCGATCTTCGTGCTGGCCACGCTGTTCATCAGCCTCGATGAGGTGCGCCATGCCTGAACGCCTTGAAAGCAGGCTTTGGACCGGGCCGATCATCGACGCCCATCATCACTTCTGGGACCCGTCGATCAACGATCATCCGTGGCTGGCGCCGGACGCCAACATCCCGTTTCGCTACGGTGACTACAGCGCGATCAAGCGGCGCTATTTTCCCGAAGAGTATTTCGCCGATGTCGGTGCCCATGACGTTGTGCAAACGGTGTACATCGAGACCGAATGGAACCCGCAGGACCCGATTGGCGAAACCCGTTTCATCGAAGGGCTGGCCGCTCGCTACGGCGTGCCGAATGCCATCGTTGCGCAAGCCTGGCTTGATCATCCGGACGCCATCGCGGTGCTGACCGAACAAGCCGCTTTCAAGTGCGTGCGCAGCGTTCGCCATAAACCGGGAGGGCCGACAACCCCCGCGCAAGTCGG
The DNA here is from genome assembly GCF_050280905.1 of Pseudomonas sp. NPDC086278. NCBI lineage: Bacteria > Pseudomonadati > Pseudomonadota > Gammaproteobacteria > Pseudomonadales > Pseudomonadaceae > Pseudomonas > Pseudomonas sp. NPDC086278. Next base: position 55,530 of record NZ_JBNNWE010000015.1, on the reverse strand, counting down.
CCACGTGCGCAGCCTTATGAGTAACGAACACTGGCGCCGCAGCTACGCCGCATTGCAAGGGCTGGGGCTGCATTTCGATTTGCAGGCGCCCTGGTGGAACCTGCACGAGGCCGAGCGCCTGGCGCGGGACTTCCCCGGCACCACGCTGATTCTCAACCATGCCGGGCTGCCCAGCGACCGCAGCGCCGAAGGCCTGGCGGCTTGGCGTTTGGCCATGGCGCGGCTGGCCGAGTGGCCCAACGTGCAGGTGAAGATTTCCGGCCTGGGGCAGGGCGGTCAGGCGTGGCGTGCCAAAGACAATGCATGGATCGTGCGCGAGGTGATCGCAATGTTCGGCAGCGATCGCGCGATGTTCGCCAGCAACTTCCCCGTCGACAGCCTGTGCGGGTCGTTCGACACCATTTACAGCGGTTTCAAATCCATCGTCGCCGATCTGCCGAGCGCCGATCAGCAGCGACTGTTCTACAGCAACGCGCAGCGGGTGTATCGCTGCGAACCTTGCGCCATTGACCGGACATGGCCTGAAGCCTTGAGGAGTGAAGCATGAACAAAACCACCATCGCCATGGTGCTGGGTGACCCGGCAGGTATCGGCCCGGAACTGATTGCACGCCTGCTGGCAGAACCTCAGGTTCGCAGCCAGGCCAACGTGATTCTGATTGCCGACGAAGCGGAAATGCAGCGCGGCATGCGCATCGCCGGGGTCGAGTTTCCGTACCGCCGTGTGGAGTCGCTAGAGCAACTGTCGTTTGTCGATGGCACGCCGCTGTTCTATGACTTTCGTGGCGACACAATCGGTGAATTTGCCCGCAGCGAAGCCAGTGTCATCGGCGGACGCTACAGCCTCGACACCCTGGAAAAAGCCCTGCGCCTGACCGAGGCCGGTACAACCGATGCGGTGCTGTTCGGGCCGTTGAACAAGACCTCGCTGCACATGGCCGGCATGGCGCATAACGATGAGCTGCACTGGTTTGCCGAACTGCTGGATTTCCATGGGCCGTTCTGCGAATTCAATGTGCTCGACAACCTCTGGACCTCGCGGGTGACCTCCCACGTGGCGCTGGCCGAGGTGCCGGGCATGCTGACGCAAGCGCGAGTGGTGGAGGCGATCCAGTTGATCGAGACCGCGCTCAAGCGCAACGGCCTGGAAAAACCGCGCATCGGCGTGTGTGGCTTGAACCCGCACAACGGCGACAACGGCTCGTTCGGGCGCGAAGAACTGGACATCATCGGCCCGGCGGTGCGCTCGGCCCAGGCGTTGGGCATTGCGGCGGAAGGCCCGTATCCCGGCGACACGATTTTCCTCAAGGTCCAGGGCGATGCGAGTGCTTTTGACGCGGTGGTGACGATGTACCACGACCAAGGGCAGATCGCGATCAAGTTGATGGGGTTCTCCCGTGGGGTGACGGTGCAGGGCGGCTTGCCAATCCCCATCACCACCCCGGCCCACGGCACCGCGTTTGATATTGCGGGGCAGGGCAAGGCCAACGTCGGCGCGATCCGTCAGGCCTTCGAAATCGCCTGCCGAATGGGCACCAACAACTACTGACTCCCTCCCTAAAACACATCCCCCTGTGGGAGTGAGCTTGCTCACGATAGCGGCAGTCCAGACACCTTTGCAGTGACGGACCGACCGCTTTCGCGAGCAAGCCCGCTCCCACAGGGGTTTTGTATTGGTCACAAAATCAGACAACAGCCTCAATCATTGTGGGAGCGGGCTTGCTCGCGAAGACGGCATGACAGTCACCGATGAATTGACTGCCCGACCGCTTTCGCGAGCAAGCCCGTTCCCACATTTTTTTGTGCTGTCTCTGATAACCGGACTTGCGCAATAACTCGATTCTGCGATCACCTCAGGTTATCGACGGATGCGCATAAGTGATTATCCGTCGCCCCCAGGCGCTGGCTAAAGTCGCTTCATCGAATGCCCGAAGCCGGCCATCCAGGCGGCTCTGCGCAGCGACTCAACAACTATAAAAAACCGGCAGCGCAAGGAACTGTATTCATGAAAATCAAAGCCATCCGTACCCGCGTTTTCGAGTGGAAAGGCAAAGTCGTCCCGCCGCAAGCGCACTTCTGCACCAACGCCAGTGACATCCTGTTCGAGCGCGGCGACGCCATGGGCTCGTTCCGTTTTCACGGCTGGCTGGTGGTGGAAATCGAGACTGACACCGGTCTGGTCGGCATCGGCAACTGCGCCCTCGCGCCGCGTGTGGCCAAGGAAATCATCGACACCTATCTGGCGCCCATCGCCATTGGCGAAGACCCGTTCGACAACGAGTACATCTGGCAGAAGATGTACCGCCAGAGTCACGCCTGGGGCCGCAAAGGCATCGGTATGGCGGCGATCTCGGCCATCGACATCGCCATCTGGGACATCATGGGCAAAGCGGTCAACAAACCGGTGTTCAAACTGCTCGGTGGTCGTACCAAGGAAAAGATCTGGACCTACGCCTCCAAGCTTTATGCCAATGACAACCTCGACCTGTTCCTCGAAGAAGCCCAGGGTTATCTGAACCAGGGCTTTACTGCGCTGAAAATGCGTTTCGGCTACGGCCCGAAAGATGGCCCGGCGGGCATGCGCAAGAACATCGAGCAAGTCCGCGCCCTGCGTAATCTGGCCGGCCCGGACGTCGACATCATGCTCGAATGCTACATGGGCTGGACCTTGGAATACGCGCGCCGGATGTTGCCCAAACTTGCTGAGTTCGAGCCGCGCTGGCTCGAAGAACCGGTGATCGCCGACGACATCGAGGGCTACATCGAGCTGAAGAAAATGGGGATCATGCCGATCTCCGGCGGCGAGCATGAATTCACTTCCTACGGCTTCAAAGACCTGCTGGAGCGTCGCGCCATCGACGTAATCCAGTACGACACCAACCGTGTCGGCGGCATCACCGCTGCGCGCAAGATCAACGCCATGGCCGAAGCGTGGTCGGTGCCGGTGATCCCCCACGCCGGGCAGATGCACAACTACCACCTGACCATGTCCACCACCGCGTCGCCGATGGCCGAATTCTTCCCGGTGTTCGACGTGGAGGTCGGCAACGAACTTTTCTACTACGTGTTCAAGGGCGAGCCGCAACCGGTCGACGGCTACATCCAGCTCGATGACGACAAACCGGGCCTGGGCCTGGAAATCTCCGATGAATACCTGAGCGACTTCAACATCATCGAGTGATCTTGATGCGCCGCTTGAGAGCGGCGCCATCCACGACTTTCTGGAGGGCCGACATGCGCCTGATTCAATTTGAAAACTCTGCCGGCGAACGCCAGGTCGGCGTCGTCGAAGGCTCGCAGGTCCAGGTGCTGACGGGCACCCGAAACACCCGTGAACTGGCACTCGCGGCGATCCGCGCTCAACGCAGCCTGCAACAAGAAGTCGCGCAGCGCGGCACCGAGCCTGGCCCGGATTACCCGCAACTGTTGCAACAGGGAAAAGTCCTGCCGCCGCTGGACCACGAAGACCCGGCGCATTGCCTGATCAGCGGCACCGGCCTGACCCATTTGGGCAGCGCCTCGGCGCGGGACAAAATGCACCAGCATGAAGGCGAAGTCGAAGCCGGCATGACCGACACCATGCGCATTTTCAAGTGGGGTCTGGAGGGTGGGAAACCAGCGGCGGGCCACGTCGGTGCGCAGCCGGAATGGTTCTACAAAGGTGACGGCAGCATCGTCGTGCGCCCCGGCGCGGATTTTCCGGTGCCGCCGTTTGCCGAAGACGCCGGCGAAGAGCCAGAGCTGACCGGCCTCTACGTCATCGGCGACGACGGTCAGCCGTATCGCGTTGGTTATGCCTTGGGCAACGAGTTCTCCGACCATGTGATGGAGCGGCGCAATTACCTCTACCTCGCGCATTCGAAGCTGCGCTTCTGCGCCTATGGTCCGGAGCTGCGCGTCGGTGAACTGCCCAGGCACCTGGCCGGCACCAGCCGGATCATTCGCAACGGCGACACCCTCTGGGAAAAAGAATTTCTCAGCGGCGAAGACAACATGTGCCACAGCCTCGCCAACCTCGAATTCCATCACTTCAAATACGCGCAGTTTCTGCGGCCCGGCGATGTCCATGTGCATTACTTCGGCACCGCCACGCTGTCGTTTGCCGACGGCGTGAAAACCCTGCCCGGCGATCGTTTCCAGATCAGCCTCGAGGCGTTCGGCGCACCGCTGGAAAACGGTATCGGCGAAAGCGCCCAACCGTTGGCCATCGGCCAGGTTCGCGCGCTTTAAGCCTTCAATCACCGGCGCTGCTGGCCGGTCAAGGACACCCTCATGACCACGCTACTGGGACACAACTACATCGGCGGTCGCCGCAGCGCCAATGGCAATTTGCAGCTGCAAAGCCTCGACGCGACCACGGGCGAACCGCTGCCCGGCACGTTCTTTCAGGCATCGGAAGCTGAAGTGGATGCCGCCGCCAAAGCCGCTGCAACCGCGTACCCGATCTACCGCAACCTGAGCGCGGAAAAACGCGCGCAGTTCCTCGACGCCATCGCCGACGAAATCGATGCGCTGGGCGATGAGTTTGTCGCCACCGTGTGCCGCGAAACGGCGTTGCCGGCCGGACGGATTCAGGGCGAGCGTGGACGCACCAGCGGCCAGATGCGCCTGTTCGCCAAGGTCTTGCGGCGCGGTGATTTCTACGGTGCGCGGATCGACCGCGCATTGCCGGATCGCCAGCCGTTACCGCGTCCGGATCTGCGTCAGTACCGTATCGCCCTCGGCCCTGTCGCCGTGTTCGGTGCCAGTAACTTTCCGTTGGCGTTTTCCACTGCCGGCGGCGATACCGCGTCCGCGCTGGCCGCCGGGTGCCCGGTGGTGTTCAAGGCTCACAGCGGCCACATGGCGACGGCGGAATGGGTAGCGGATGCGATCCTCCGTGCTGCGCAGAAGACCGACATGCCGGCCGGCGTGTTCAACATGATTTATGGCGGCGGCGTCGGTGAGTGGCTGGTCAAGCACCCGGCGATTCAGGCTGTCGGTTTCACCGGTTCGCTCAAGGGCGGCAACGCGTTGAGCCACATGGCCGCGACCCGGCCACAACCGATCCCGGTGTTTGCCGAGATGTCGAGCATCAACCCGGTGTTCCTGTTGCCGGAGGCGCTGACGGTCCGGGGCGAGCAGATCGCCGCGCAACTGGCCGGCTCGGTGACCCTGGGTTGCGGGCAGTTCTGCACCAATCCGGGGTTGGTCATCGGTGTCCGTTCGCCTCAGTTCAGCCTGTTTCTGCAAACGTTTTGCGCGAGCATGAACCAGCAACCGGCGCAGACCATGCTCAATGCCGGCGCATTGGTCAGCTACAGCCGTGGCTTGGGCGAGCTGCACGAACATCCGGGGCTGACGCATCTGGCGGGCAAACCGCAGCAGGGCAATCAGGCGCAACCGCAGGTGTTCCAGGCGGATGCCAGCCTGTTGCTCAAGGGCGATGAGTTGTTGCAGGAAGAAGTGTTCGGGCCGACCACCATCGTTATCGAAGTTGACGATCAGGCGCAGCTGGCGGCGGCGTTGCAAGGTTTGCGCGGGCAGCTCACGGCGACGCTGATTGGCGAGGCCGACGAGTTGCTGGAGTACCGCTGGCTGGCGGACCTGTTGCAGGAAAAGGTCGGGCGGATCTTGCTCAATGGCTATCCGACCGGCGTCGAAGTGTGTGAGGCGATGGTGCATGGCGGGCCGTATCCGGCGACCTCGGATTCACGCGGTACGTCGGTGGGGTCGCTGGCGATTGACCGATTCCTGCGCCCGGTGTGCTTCCAGAATTACCCGGATGCGCTGCTGCCCGAAGCGTTGCAGAACGCTAATCCATTGGGGATTCGGCGGTTAGTGGATGGCGAGGTGAGCCAGGCAGGCTTGTAGCGCCGGAGCCGACGCCTTCGCGGGCAAGCCCGCTCCCACAGTGATTGGTGCAGGACACAAATGCTGTGTTCAAGGCACAACCCTGTGGGGGCGGGCTTGCCCGCGAAGGCGTCATTTGCAACACCCTTAATTTACTGGGCAGCCACCTTCGCGGGCTTCAATACCAACCACAACGCCGCCGCAATCAACACCCCGCCATAGATGTGCGCCATCGACAACGGCTCATCCAGCAGCAACGCGCCCCACAACACGCCAAACGGCGGGATCAGGAAGGTGGTGGTCATCGACCTCACCGGCCCGATGGAGCTCAACAGCCGGAAATAGACAATGTAGGCAAGCGCCGTACACAGCAGCCCCAACCCCAGCAGCGACAACCAGACGTTCCAGCCACCCCAGCTTGCCGGTGGATGGCTGATCACGCTGTAACCGAATAGCGGCAGCAGAAAGAGGGTTGCCCCGAGCATGCTGCCCACCGCCGACAGGCGACTGTCGAGCCCGCCGGCCTGGTCCAGCCAGCGCCGCGCCAGAAACCCGGCAAAGCCATAACAGGTGGTGGCGAGCAGGCAGGCGAGGGCGCCCATCAGCAGTTGCAGATCGAACGCCACCGGCCCGGCGCGGGTCAGCACACCGACGCCGAACAGGCCGAGGAACACCCCGCCCAATTTGGCGGCGGTGAGTTTTTCGTGGAAGAACAGACCGCCGATCAACACGCCCATCAGCGGTGTCGTGGCGTTGAAAATCGCCGAGTATCCGGCCGGCAGCACTTGCGCCGCCACCGAATAAAGCGTCGCCGGAATCCCCGAGTTGATCACCCCCAGCAGCATCACGGTCTTGAGTTTGCCTTTGAAATCCCAACTGATGCGCATCAGCCCGAGAATCACCAGCAGCCCGGCGGCGGCAATCGACACCCGGAAAAAGGCAGTCGGCACGGTGCCAATCACCGGGGCAATGATGCGCATGAACAAGAAGCTCGCACCCCAGATGGCCGCCAGTGACAGCAAACGGAAAATATCGACGGGGCTCACGGTGTACTCCTTCCTTGATCGGGACGAGAGTGTTGCCGAGCGCCTTGTGCATGGCAACCGAAAAACGAGCAAGCAACTCACAAACGCATTGGTGATGAGGCCGGCGCAAAAATTACGCTTCTCCTGCACCCGGTTCACTGGCTAAGCTCAGGGCTCACGAATTCCCGCAGAGGTCTCACCATGCCGCAGCAATGGCCAGCCGCCGACATCGCCCGAATGATCCTCGATGGCTTTGACGATTACCGCGAGCATTTCCGTCAAATCACCGACGGTGCCCGGGCCCGCTTCGAGCAGGCGCAGTGGCAGGAGACGCAATCGGCGTCGGCGGCACGGATCAATCTTTATGAAGAAAAGGTCAGCGAAACCGTTGAACGCCTGCGTGCGTCCTTCGAGACCGACGCGCTGAGGGACGTCAGCTGCTGGCCGCTGGTCAAAAGCGCCTACATCACGCTGATCGACCTGCGTTTCGACGATGAACTGTCCGAGACCTGGTACAACTCGATCTTCTGCGGGTTGTTCAGCCATGACCTGATCAGCGACGGTTGCATGTTCATCCACACCACCCGGCCAAGCCTGCGCCGGGCCCGCGCCGCGCAAACCCGCACTTATAAACCTCAAGGGCAACTGTCCGGCATGCTCGCGAGCATTTTTGCCGACTACAGTTTCAGCGAAGACTACGCCGACCTGGCCGGTGACCTGCGTCGCCTCGAAGCGCAACTGCGCGAGAACCTGCCGGACTGGGTCTGCAAGGACCCGGAACTGAGCGTCGAACTGTTTTCCTCGGTGCTCTACCGCAACAAGGGCGCGTACCTGGTCGGGCGCATCTACACCCAGGACGAGCAATGGCCGCTGGTGATTCCGTTGCTGCACCGCGAAGGTCGCGGGATTCAGATCGATGCGTTGATCACCGATGAAGCGGACGTGTCGATCATCTTCTCGTTCACCCGCTCGTATTTCATGGTCGATGTGCCGGTGCCGGCCGAGTTCATCGGTTTCCTCAAGCGCATCCTGCCGGGCAAGCACATCGCCGAGCTGTACACCTCGATCGGCTTCTACAAGCACGGCAAGTCTGAGTTCTACCGGGCGCTGATCAATCACCTGGCCAACACCGACGACCAGTTCATCATGGCTCCCGGCGTGCGCGGCATGGTCATGAGCGTGTTCACCCTGCCGGGTTTCAACACGGTGTTCAAAATCATCAAGGACCGCTTCTCGCCGTCGAAAAACGTCGACCGCGCCACGGTGATCGAGAAGTACCGTCTGGTGAAAAGCGTCGACCGCGTCGGGCGCATGGCCGATACCCAGGAATTCGCCGATTTCCGTTTTCCACTGAGCAAATTCGATCCTGCGTGCCTGGAGGAACTGCTCGAAGTCGCCGCGTCCACGGTTTCGGTGGACGGCGATACCGTGCTGATCCGCCATTGCTGGACCGAGCGGCGGATGACGCCGCTGAACCTGTACCTGGAAAATGCCAACGACGACCAGGTTCGCGAAGCGCTGGAAGACTACGGGCTGGCGATCAAGCAACTGGCGGCGGCGAATATCTTTCCCGGCGACATGCTACTGAAGAACTTCGGCGTGACCCGTCACGGGCGCGTGGTGTTTTATGACTATGACGAGATTTGCTTCCTGACCGAGGCCAACTTCCGCCACATCCCGCAACCGCGCACCCCGGAAGATGAAATGGCCTCGGAGCCGTGGTATTCGATCGGGCCGCTGGACGTGTTCCCCGAGGAGTTTCCGCCGTTCCTGTTTGCCGATTCGGGGCAGCGCAAGTTGTTCGATCAACTGCATGGCGAGCTGTACAACGCCGATTACTGGAAGAGTTTGCAGGAGGCGATTCGAGCGGGGAAAGTCATCGACGTGTTCCCGTATCGGCGCAAGGGCCTGGATAACGAATAACGCCCTTGAGCGAATACCTGTGGTGATGGGGCTTGCCTGTGTGGTGGGCTTTCTGTGGCAAGGGGGCTTGTGTGGCGAGGGGGCTTGCCTGTGGCGAGGGGGCTTGCCCCCGTTGGGTTGCGAAGCGACCCCAAAACCTTCCAACTCGGTGTTCCAGATAGACCGCGATGTCTGGATTACGACTGCTTCGCAGCCGAACGGGGGCAAGCCCCCTCGCCACAGGAAACCCACCACACAGGAAGCCCACCGACACAGGCAAGCCCACCAACACAGGTAAGCCCACCAAACAGGCAAGCCCACCACACAGGCAAGTCCACCACACAGGCAAGCCCACCCACAGACAAACCCACCACAGGCAACCCCCCCCTAACCACAAAAGCAGGTTGCATTCGTCGCCATGCACCCAAATCTGCGACAATCGCCCCCCTTGCGCCACGACGACTGAATTGCGTACCCGATGACCGACGAATCGCCCTCCATCGACAAACTGCTGAAAAACCTCGATCACGCCATGCTCGCCGACCGTCACCGGCTGCGGCGGCAGTTGCTTGAGCTGCGCAAAAAACCTGACGAGGCCAAGCTGGCCGCGTGGGTGACGCGCATGCAGGCGTCCTGTGATCAGGTGTTGGCGCGGCGCGCCAGCCTGCCGCTGATTCGTTACGACGACAGTTTGCCGATTGCCGCCAAGCGCGACGAAATCAAGGAAGCGCTGCTCAAGCATCAGGTGCTGATCATCGCCGGCGAAACCGGTTCGGGTAAAACCACCCAGTTGCCGAAGATCTGCCTGGAAATCGGTCGCGGCCAGCATGGTTTGATCGGCCACACCCAGCCGCGTCGAATCGCGGCGCGCAGCGTGGCCAGCCGGGTCGCCGAAGAACTGGCGACGCCGCTGGGTGCGCTGGTCGGTTATCAGGTGCGGTTCGAGGACCAGAGCGATTCCAACACCCTGATCAAACTGATGACCGACGGCATCCTGCTGGCGGAAACCCAGAACGACCGCTACCTCGAACGCTACGACACGATCATCGTCGACGAGGCCCACGAACGCAGCCTGAACATCGACTTCTTGCTCGGTTACCTGAAAACGCTGCTGCCGCGTCGTCCGGACCTGAAAGTCATCATCACTTCGGCGACCATCGATCTGGAGCGTTTCTCCAAGCACTTCGACGATGCGCCGATTGTCGAAGTCTCTGGCCGCACCTTCCCGGTGGACACCTGGTATCGCCCGCTGACCCTGGAGCAGGACGAAGAGGGCAACCGCGTCGAGGACGACTTGACGGTGGATCAGGCGATCCTCGCCACTCTCGACGAAATCGCTGACTTCGAACGCAGCGAGCGCAAGAGCCCCGGCGACGTGCTGGTGTTCCTGCCCGGCGAGCGCGAGATTCGCGACGCCGCCGACATGCTGCGCAAGGCCCAGCTCAAGCACACCGAAATCCTGCCGCTGTACGCGCGCTTGTCACCGGCCGAGCAGCAGCGGATTTTCCAGTCGCATCCGGGGCGTCGCGTGGTGTTGGCGACCAACGTCGCCGAAACCTCGCTGACCGTGCCGGGCATTCGTTACGTGATCGACAGCGGCACCGCGCGCATCAGCCGTTACAGCTACCGCGCCAAGGTCCAGCGCCTGCCCATCGAAGCGATTTCCCAGGCCAGCGCCAACCAGCGTAAGGGCCGTTGCGGGCGGGTCGAGCCGGGGATTTGCATTCGGCTTTACAGCGAAGAAGATTTCATCGGCCGCCCGGAATTTACCGACCCGGAAATCCTGCGCACCAACCTTGCCGCCGTGATCCTGCAGATGCTGCACCTGCGCCTGGGCGAGATCACCGATTTCCCGTTTATCGAGCCGCCGGATGGCAAAGCCATCAGCGACGGTTTCAACCTGCTGCAAGAACTGTCCGCCGTAGACCGCAACAGCCAACTGACCCCGCTCGGGCGGAACCTGGCGCGTCTGCCGGTGGACCCACGCATGGGCCGCATGCTGCTCGAAGCGGCGAAACTCGGCAGTTTGCAGGAAGTGCTGATCGTCGCCAGCGCCATGTCGATCCAGGACCCGCGCGAGCGTCCGCCGGAGCGTCAACAAGCGGCGGACCAGGCCCACGCACAGTGGAAAGACGTGGATTCGGACTTTGCCGGGCTGGTCAATCTGTGGCGTGGTTTTGAAGAGCAACGCCAGGCGCTGACGGCGAGCCCGCTGCGCAATTGGTGCCGCAAGAACTTCCTCAATTACCTGCGCTTGCGCGAATGGCGCGACTCGCACCGTCAGTTGAGCCTGATCTGCCGCGACATGCAGTTGACCATCAACAAAGAGCCGGCCGATTACCCGAAACTGCACAAAGCGGTGCTGTCGGGCCTGCTCAGCCAGATCGGCCAGAAAACCGATGAAGGCGATTACCTCGGCGCCCGCCAGCGGCGTTTCTGGATTCACCCGTCCTCCGGGCTTGGGAAAAAGCGCCCGCAATGGCTGATGACCGCCGAACTGGTGGAAACCACCAAGCTCTACGCGCGAATGGTCGCCAAGATCGACGCCGACTGGATCGAGCCGCTGGCCGGGCACCTGATCAAGAAAAACCACTTCGAACCGCACTGGGAGAAGAAGCGCGGCCAGGTCGTGGCGTTTGAGCAAATCACCTTGTTCGGGCTGATTGTGGTCGGTCGCCGCCCGGTGCATTACGGGCCGATTGACCCGGTGGTGTCCCGTGAGTTTTTCATCCGCGAAGGGCTGGTGCGTGGCGAGATTCAGTCCAAAGCCAAATGCCTGACGGCCAACCAGCAACTGCTGGAACAGCTCGACGAACTGGAAGCCAAGGCCCGCCGCCGCGACATTCTGGCCGACGAAGAAACCCTGTTCGCGTTCTACGACGCGCGCCTGCCGGCGGAGATTCACCAGACCGCGACCTTCGACAGCTGGTATCGGGTCAACAGCCAGAAAGACCCGCAACTGCTGATCATGCGCGAAGAAGACGTGCTGGCCCGCGAGGCCAGCGAAGTCACCGCGTTGCATTACCCGGACACCTTGCACATCGGTGATCTGGAACTGGCGCTGAGTTATCACTTCGAGCCGAACCACCCGCGTGACGGCGTAACCCTGCGCGTGCCGGCGCCGCTGTTGCCGATGCTGCCGCCGGAACGCCTGGAATGGCTGGTGCCGGGCGTCATTGAAGCCAAATGCGTTGCTTTGGTCCGCAATCTGCCCAAAGCCCTGCGCAAGAACTTTGTGCCGGTGCCGGACTTCGTCAAAGCCGCCTTGCAGCGCATGACCTTCGCCGAGGGTTCGTTACCGCAGGCGCTGGGCCGTGAACTGCTGCGCATGACCGGCGCGCGCGTCAGCGATGAAGCCTGGGCCGAGGCGGCGCAGCAGGTCGACAGCCATTTGCGGATGAACCTGGAAATCGTCGATGGCCAGGGCAAGTTCCTCGGCGAAGGGCGGGATCTGGCGGAACTGACCGCGCGCTTCGCCGAAGCGAGCCAGGCCGCATTGGCGGTGCCGCAAACCGCGAAAAACCAGCTGCCGGTGGAGCCGAAAGTCTTCGCCGCGGTCGCTGAGAAAACCCAGCAGAAGATCGCCGGGCTGTCGATGACGGTGTATCCGGCGCTGGTGGAAGAGGGCGGGACGGTCAAGGAAGGGCGGTTCTCGACCCCGGCCGAAGCCGAATTCCAGCACCGCCGCGCCTTGCAGCGTTTGTTGATGCAGCAACTGGCGGAACCGGCGAAGTTCCTGCGCGGCAAGTTGCCGGGGCTGACCGAACTGGGGCTGATGTACCGCGAGCTGGGGCGCGTTGATGCCTTGGTCGAAGACATTTTGCTGGCGAGTCTCGACAGCTGCATTCTCGATGGCGAAGACCCATTGCCACGCGATGGCGCCGGGTTGGCCTCGCTGGCCGAGCGCAAGCGTGGCGGCTGGACCGAGCACGCCGAGCGTCTGGCGAAGCTGACGCTGGAAATTCTCAAGCTCTGGCACGGCCTGCAAAAACGCTTCAAGGGCAAGATCGACCTGGCTCAAGCCGTGGCCCTGAATGACATCAAGCAGCAGCTCAGCCATCTGGTGTACCCGGGGTTTGTCCGGGAAACGCCGATGGTGTGGCTCAAGGAACTGCCGCGTTACCTGAAAGCGGTTGAGCAGCGCTTCGAGAAAATCGGCGCCCAGGTGCAGCGGGATCGGGTCTGGAGCGGCGAATTGTCCGGGCTGTGGACGCAATACCAGACCCGCGCCAGCAAACACGCGCAGGAAGGCAAGCGCGATCCGCAGTTGGAGCTTTACCGCTGGTGGCTGGAGGAATACCGGGTTTCGCTGTTTGCCCAGCAACTGGGGACCAAGGTGCCCATCTCCGATAAGCGCCTGAACAAACAGTGGAGCCAGGTCGAGCCATAAGTCCCTGTGGGAGCGGGCTTTTGTGGCGAGAGGGCTTTTGTGGTGGGTGGGCTTTTGTGGTGACAGGGCTTTTGTGGTGATGTGGCTTTTGTGGCAAGGGGGCTTTTTGTGGCGAGGGGGCTTGCCCCCGTTCGGCTGCGTAGCAGTCGTAAAACCAGCGAACTCGATAAAACTGATTCACAAAATCACAGGTTTTGGGGCGGCTTCTCCACCCAACGGGGGCAAGCCCCCTCACCACACAAGCCCTGTCACCACAAAAGCCCCCTGGCCACAACAGCGCCCTCACCACACAAGCCCGCTCCCACATTGGGTAGGTGTTTGATCTAGCAAAAGGGGCCAAACCCCAGCGTTTATGGCAAACTTCGCGCCTATAAACGCCGGCCCCGCGGTTTTGAGCCTCTACAGGTTCGGGCGGCTCGGAATAAAGCGATGCCCGGTGTGCTTCCCGTGACGGGAACAGACCCTTTGTGTGTTGGTACGTCGGTGCCAACGCTTTCTGCCTGAACAGATTAGAGAAACGACCATGCATAACGTCGTCATCAGCGGCACCGGCCTGTACACCCCGGCCAACAGCATCTCCAACGAAGAGCTGGTGCAGTCTTTCAATGCGTACGTCGCGCAGTTCAATGCTGACAACGCCGACGCCATCGCCCGTGGCGACGTCGAGGCATTGACCGAGTCCAGCGCGGCGTTTATCGAAAAGGCCTCCGGCATCAAAAGCCGCTTTGTCATGGACAAGGAAGGCATCCTCGACCCGCAACGCATGGCGCCGCGCCTGCCCGAGCGTTCCAACGACGAATGGTCGGTGCTCTGCCAAATGGCCATCGGCGCCGCCGAGCAAGCCTTGCAACGCGCCGGCAAGACGGCTGCGGACATCGACGGCGTGATTGTCGCCTGCTCCAACCTGCAACGCGCCTACCCGGCCATCGCCATCGAAGTCCAGGAAGCGCTGGGCATCGAGGGTTTCGGTTTCGACATGAACGTTGCGTGCTCCTCGGCAACCTTCGGCATTCAAGCGGCCGCCAACAGCGTGCAACTGGGCCAGGCCCGGGCAGTCCTGATGGTCAACCCGGAAGTCTGCACCGGTCACCTGAACTTCCGTGACCGCGACAGTCACTTCATCTTTGGCGATGCCGCCACCGCGGTGATCATCGAGCGCGCTGACCTGGCCACGTCCAAGCACCAGTTCGACGTGGTCAGCACCAAACTGCTGACCAAGTTCTCCAACAACATCCGCAACAACTTCGGCTTCCTCAACCGCGCGGCGGAGGAGGGCATTGGTGCCAAGGACAAACTGTTCGTGCAGGAAGGCCGCAAGGTGTTCCGTGATGTGTGCCCGATGGTCGCCGAGCTGATCGCCACGCACCTGGAAGAGAATCAGTTGAACGTCAGCGACGTGAAGCGCTTCTGGCTGCACCAGGCCAACCTGAGCATGAACCACCTGATCGTCAAGAAACTGCTGGGCCGTGAAGCCACTGAAGAAGAAGCGCCAGTGATTCTCGACACCTATGCCAACACCAGCTCTGCCGGTTCGGTGATCGCGTTTCACAAGAATCAGGATGATCTGGCGGCTGGATCGCTGTCGGTACTCAGCTCGTTCGGCGCGGGTTATTCGATTGGCAGCGTGATTCTGCGCAAGCGCTGAGTCCGTCTTAAAGATCGCAGCCTGCGGCCGTTTCATGCCGCACGCTGCGATTTTTTTTGTCTGTTTTTTTTGGCCAAGGAACTGGCCACAGGGTAAAGAAGAGCCCGGGCTTCCTTGCCCGAGTCATGTCGCGGCGAATCAGAACTTCGCTTCAGCATCCAGTTGCAGCGTGTTGATGTCGGAATCCTTCTTGTTGATGCTGGCGTTGGTGTAGTCGGAGTTAGCCATGAAGTACGTCGCGCCGAGGGCGAAGTTCTTGTCGATTTCGTAGCTCACTTTCAACTTGCTGCCCCGCGAACCGGTGAAGCCGTTAGCGAAGTCAGAGTCAGTGAAGGCCCCCACCACCGCGTTACGCTGCACGTCGCGGTAGTTGTAGTCGACTGCAAAGCCATAGAGTTTGGTCTTGACCCCCGCCAGCCAGCCCATGTCCTGATCGTTGCTGGCGTCGTCGTTGTTGACGATTTGGCCGTACAACGACAGCGGCATTGGCAGGCCGCCGATGTCCAGTTGACCAAAGCCTTCGTACAACTTGAACTGCTCGCCCGGGCTGTTGCCGTTGACGGCCAGTGCGCACGGTGCGGTGACGGTGCCGGTGGTCGGGCAAGCGCTGTTGTCATCGTTGTCGTAGGCGTAAAGGCTGCCGCCCAAGGTCATTTTCAGGTTGTCGGTGATCGCGAAGCGCGCGCCCAACTGGCCCGCGTACAGACGCAAGTCGTGTTTGAACTGCACGCCTTCGCCATCGACGTTGTCCTTGAGGGTGTAGTGGCCGGCGCTGCCGAACAGCTCGGCGCTGCTGCCCAGCGGGTATTTGTAGGTCAGGGCCAGACCTTCCGGGTTGATGTCGCTGTCCCAGATGATGTCGCCCATGCTCACCCATTGCTGCGGCATCTTGCCGCCGACGATGTGCAGGTTCTTGATCGCGTCAGGGTGGTAATCGACGTAACCCTGGTCCAGCCAGATCGACTTCTTGTCGAAGTAGTTGTTCAGGTCCTGGTTGGTAGAGCGCGCGTCGTCGTTGCTGCCGGTGGCGATGCGGATACCGGTGTCGACTTGCGGGTTGATCTCGCTGTAGGCACCCAGACGGGCACGAATGCGCTGACGATCCTGGTCTTTGTTGTTCGGCACGCCGTCGTTGTGCACGGTTTCTTCACGGAAACGCACGTCACCCTTGAATTGGGTCTTGGCCGCCCACGCCAGTTTCTGGTCGAAGGTGCTCAGCTCCGTGGTTTTCTTCGCGGTGGCCGCGATCTGCTCGTTGGTCTCTTGCTGAGCCTGACGGGCGATTTGCTGGTCTTTCTGATCCCTGGCCAGTTCGGCTTGCAGTTCGCTGTATTGCGCGTTGGTAATCGAGCCGTTGGCCTTGAGCATGTCGAGCAGTTTGGCGTCGACTGCGGCACTGGCCGGAACACTCATGGCCAGCAGCAGACCGCCACACAAGGCTGCCGCAGTTTTCGTGGAAGCAAGACGCATATCAATCTCCGAAAATGTAAGGGGATGACCAGGCCATCCAGGACACAACCGACCGTTGATGGACGGAAAAAGGCTGCGGATTAGAACCGGACGCTCTAAAAACTGGCGCCAGTATCGCGATGGTTTATGACAAGGCAGTGGCAAAGTGATGGCGTCTCGATGACGATCCAAAAGCGTCCGCGACCGTTCTATTTCGGGGCTTGTTGCTGAATCGCGGGTGTGGATTGCGCGCCGATAAGCGATACTCGCGAGGCTGTCGTGCCGGGAAGTGGAGAGAAAGTTGATGCCGTTGCAACGTCTGGAAAGTCTGTCCGATATCGCACTGCAGACGTGGGATGCCCTGGTGCCCGAACGTCAGCCGTTTCTGCGCCACGCGTTCCTCAGTGCCTTGGAAGACAGCGCCAGCGTCGGCCCGCATTCCGGCTGGCAGCCCGAGCATCTGCTGCATATCGAGGGTGATCGGCTGATCGCCGCGTTGCCCAGTTACCGCAAATGGCATTCCTACGGCGAGTACGTGTTCGATCACGCCTGGGCCGACGCCTGTGAGCGCGCCGGCATCGACTATTACCCCAAGCTGTTGACCGCCGTGCCGTTCAGCCCGGTCAGCGGGCCACGATTATTGGCGGCCACCCTCGAGGACGGTTTTGCACTGCTGCAGAGCCTGCCGGGTTATCTGGAAATCGAAGAACTCTCCAGCGCGCACATCAACTTCACCGACCCGTTCACCGACGCCGCCCTGGCCGAACAGCCCGGCTGGTTGCAGCGAATCGGCTGCCAGTACCATTGGCAAAATCGCGGGTATCGGGACTTTCAGGACTTTCTCGATGCGCTCAGTTCGCGCAAGCGCAAGCAGATGCGCAAGGAACGAGAGCAGGTGGCGGGGCAGGGTTTCGAGTTTGAATGGCTGGAGGGTCGGCAACTGGATCAGGCGCAGTGGGATTTCGTCTACGCCTGCTACGCCAATACCTACGCGGTGCGTCGGCAACGGCCGTACCTGACGCGCGAATTTTTCAGTCTGCTGGCCGAGCGCATGCCCGAATCCATTCGCGTGGTGCTGGCCAGACAAGGCTCACGACCGGTGGCCATGGCGTTCAGCCTGGTGGGTGGCGACAGTTTTTACGGTCGTTACTGGGGCTGCCTGGCCGAGTTCGACCGTCTGCACTTCGAGACCTGTTTCTATCAGGGCATGGACTACGCGATTGCCAATGGCTTCCAGCGCTTCGATGCCGGCGCCCAAGGCGAGCACAAACTGATTCGCGGGTTTGAACCGGTGATTACCCATTCCTGGCACTACTTGCGTCACCCCGGCCTGAAAGCCGCCGTCAAAGACTTCCTGCAACAGGAGCGTCTTGGCGTGCTGGCGTATGCCGAGGAAGCGAGGACCGCGTTGCCTTATCGGCAAGGCTGATCCTCGCGACGGGCCTCAGGTGCCTTCCTTGCCCAGCCATCGATACGTCACGCCACCGACCACCGCGCCGAGCAGCGGCGCGACCCAGAACATCCACAATTGCGCGATGGCCCAACCGCCGACGATCAATGCCGGGCCGGTGCTGCGCGCCGGGTTGACCGAGGTGTTGGTGACCGGAATCGAGATCAGGTGGATCAGCGTCAGGGCGAGGCCGATGGCAATGGGCGCGAGCCCGGCGGGGGCGCGTTGGTCGGTGGCGCCGAGGATGATCAGCACAAACATCGCCGTCATCACCAGTTCACAGACAAAGCCTGTGGCCATTGAGTACTTGCCGGGGGAATGTTCGCCATAGCCATTGGAAGCCAGGCCGGCGGAAAGATCGAAGCCTTCCTTGCCGCTGGCGATGTAGTAGATCAGTGCGGCGGCGATGACCGCGCCAATCACCTGGGCAATGATGTACGCGGGCAACTCCCTGGCTGGAAATCGACCGCCGACGCACAACCCGACCGACACGGCGGGGTTGAGGTGACAACCGGAAATATGACCAATGGCGAAGGCCATGGTCAGGACGGTGAGGCCGAACGCGATGGCCACCCCCAGCACTCCGATTCCCAAGGGCGACGACGCAGCCAGCACCGCACTGCCGCAGCCCCCCAACACCAGCCAGAACGTACCCAGCAACTCAGTAACTGAACGTTTGAACAGAGACATGAGAGAGCGTCCTTGATAGGCGACCTATCGAGACTGTATCGAGTGATGCTTCCTGCAGACTTACGACAGGCTCATCTCCAGAACCTTGGCTGAGTACAGCAGGGATTCTGCCGATTTCCAGCAGGCATGAAAAAACCGCCAGGGCCCGTGGGTGGCGGGTTCTGGCGGTTTTTTTTGTATTCGGAGGCTCTAACAGGGGGGGGTTGTTCAATCGATCCCGACAAACCCGCCCGTCTGGTGCTGCCACAACCGCGCATACAAGCCGCCATGGGCCAGCAATTCGGCGTGGGTGCCGGTTTCGGCGATCCTGCCGTTTTCCAGTACCACCAAACGGTCCATCCGGGCGATGGTCGAGAGCCGGTGGGCAATGGCAATCACGGTTTTACCCTGCATCAGGGTTTCCAGGCTTTCCTGAATGGCGGCTTCCACTTCCGAATCCAGCGCCGAGGTGGCCTCGTCCATGATCAGAATCGGCGCGTCCTTGAGCAGCACCCGGGCAATCGCGATCCGCTGCCGTTGGCCACCGGAGAGCTTCACCCCGCGCTCCCCGACATGCGCATCGAAACCGGTGCGGCCTTCGGCGTCCGACAGCAACGGAATGAATTCGTCGGCACGGGCCTTGTGCACCGCTTCCCAGAGTTCGGCGTCCGTAGCGTCCGGTTGGCCGTACAGCAAATTGTCGCGAATCGAGCGATGCAGCAGCGACGTGTCCTGGGTGATCATGCCGATGCGTTCGCGCAGGCTCTCCTGGCCGACTTCCGCGATGTTCTGCCCGTCGATCAAAATCCTTCCGCCTTCGACGTCGTAAAGACGCAGCAACAGGTTGACCAAGGTCGATTTGCCCGCACCGGACGGCCCGATCAAGCCGATTTTTTCACCCGGTTTGATGTTCAGGTTGAGGCCGCCAATGATTCCGCTCTTCTTGCCGTAGTGGAAATCCACGTGCTCGAAGCGCACCTCGCCACGGGCTACCGCCAGCGGTTTGGCCTGATCGCGGTCAGTGACGCTGACCGGTTGCGAGATGGTCTGCAAACCGTCCTGAACCATGCCGATATTTTCGAAGATGCCCGTGACGACCCACATGATCCAGCCGGACATGTTGACGATGCGGATCACCAGGCCCGTGGCCAGTGCAATGGCACCGACCGAAATCAGTGACTGCGTCCACAGCCAGAGAGCCAGGCCGGTGGTGCCGACGATCAGCAAGCCGTTCATGCTGGTGATGACCACGTCCATGCTGGTCACCACGCGGCCGGCCAGTTGCGCTTTGACCGTTTGTTCTTCGATGGCTTCCTTGGCGTACTGCTGTTCGAAATTGGTGTGGGCGAACAGTTTCAAGGTGGTGATGTTGGTGTAGCCGTCGACAATCCGCCCCATCAGTTTGGAGCGCGCATCCGAGGACACCACCGAGCGTTCCTTGACCCGTGGCACGAAGTAATACAGTGCGCCAATGTAGGCGGCGATCCAGCTCAGCAGCGGGATCATCAGGCGCCAGTCGGCTTCGGCGAACAGCACCAGCGAACTGATCGCGTAGATCAGCACGTGCCACAAGGCGTCCACCGCTTGCACGGCGGAATCGCGCAGCGAGTTGCCGGTCTGCATGATGCGTTGGGCGATGCGCCCGGCGAAGTCGTTCTGGAAGAAATTCAGGCTTTGTTTGAGCACATAACTGTGGTTTTGCCAGCGAATCATGCTGGTCATGCTGGGGCTCAAGGTCTGGTGCACCAGCAGGTCATGCAGGCCGACGAACACCGGGCGCAGGATCAGCGCCACCACGGCCATCCACGCCAGTTCGATACCGTGTTCCTTGAAGAAATTGACGTTGGGCGTGCCTTGGGCGAGGTCGATGATGCGGCTCAGGTAGCTGAACAACGCCACTTCGATCAATGCGCCAAACAGGCCGACCGTCAGCAGGGCGGCGAAACTCGGCCAGACCTGCTTCAGATAATAGGTATAGAAGGGGAGAACCCGATCCGGCGGAGCCGCCGTCGGTGCATCGCGGAAAATGTCGATCAGGTTTTCAAAACGTCGATAAAGCATCAGTTCTCCGCCCGCGCACGGGCTCTCCTTTGAACAATGTGAGCGGCGCCGGACGCCGGCGGCCGCTCAAGCCTTGCGGGTTGGCTTAGTCGATGACCTTGGCCGACTTGATGTACACAGGATCGGCCGGCACATCTTTCATGCCGTTTTTGGTGGTGGTCTGGGAGTTGACGATGACGTCCACTACATCCATGCCTTTGACCACTTTGCCGAATACGGCATAGCCGTCGCCGCTGTCGAGGAAGTCGTTGTCCTTGACGTTGACGAAGAACTGGCTGGTGGCCGAATCCGGATCGGAAGTGCGGGCCATGGACAGGGTGCCACGGACGTTATGCAGGCCGTTCTTGGATTCGTTCTTGATCGGTGCCTTGGTCTCTTTCTGCGACATCTGTTGAGTGAAACCACCGCCCTGGATCATGAAACCAGGAATCACGCGGTGGAAAATCGTGTTGTTGTAGAAACCGCTGTTGACGTAATCAAGGAAGTTTTTGGTACTGATCGGCGCCTTGACCGGGTCCAGTTCGATCTCGATCTGGCCGTTGGTGGTGTCCAGCAGGACGTGCGGCGCCTTGGTGGCAGCAGGCGTTGCAGCCATCAGGTTGGCGGCAAACAGTACGGAGCCGGCGACGAGGGCGATTTTTTTCAGCATGGGTCAGTGATCCTGAGTGGGGTGGTGTCGACTGCGGTGAGAAACTCGAGCAGTGTTTGGTTGAAACGTTCGGGTTGATCCAGCGGGGTGGCGTGGCGCGAATCGGCGATCACCACCAGCCGCGCATCGGGCAGCAGTTTTACATAGGTTTGCTTCAACGCCACCGGGGTGTAATCGCGGTCGGCGCTGATGATCAGCGTTGGACAGGATACCCTCGAAAGTCGTTCCTGAACCCCCCAGCCCACGATCGCATCGAAACTGGCGAGGTACGCATGTTTGTCATTCTTCGCCCAGCGCTCGGCCATTTTCTGACGCAAGTCAGCCTGTTCCGGCTTGGGAAAGAGCTTGCCGCCCAAGGCCTTGCCGATGGTGCCCAGGCTGAGGGCGCGCATCAGGCTCCAGCGTTTGAACCACTGCCAGTAATCGTCGCGGCTGCGCAGTTTGACCTCGGGCGCGCTGTTGACGATGCACAGGCTTTTCAGCAGTTGCGGCTGATCCACGGCCAGTTGAAAGCCGATCATGCCGCCCATGGACAGGCCGACGTAATGAACAGGGCCGAGGCCGAGGTGTTCGATCAGCGCCACCAGGTCTGCGCTGAAGCCGGCGATACTGTAGCGCTCGCGGGGCTTGTCGGAGCGCCCGTGGCCGCGCACATCCGGGACGATCACCCGGTAGCGGGCTGACAATGCCGGGATCTGCATTTCCCAGTCCAGGGTGCTGGAACCGAGCCCGTGAACCAGCAGCAACGGCGTGCCGTGGCCATACTCCTCATAGTGCAGGTTGCAACCTTCATGTTCGAAATAGGCCATCGGTTCACTCCGTGTCAGGCTTGTTCAGGGGCGGCGAAAGGCGCATCCAGCGGCGCGGTGTCGAAGGTGCGCAGCAGTTCGATGAGAATCTGCGTCGCCGGGCCCAAGGGTTTGTCCTTGTTCGAGTACAAGTAAAAACTCGGGTTGCGGCTGCCGCCCTGATCCAACGGTAGCAGCTTGAGCGTGCCTTCCTTGAGTTCACGTTCGATCATGTGCCGGGGCAACCAGGCGAAACCCAGGCCGCTGCTGACGAAAGTGGCGGCGGTGGCCAGGCTGCCGACGGTCCAGCGCTGTTCGGCGCCGAGCCAGCCAACATCGCGTGGCTGCTGGCGACCGGAGTCGCGAATCACCACTTGCATCTGGCTTTCGAGGTCCTGGAAGCTCAGTTCGCGGTTCAGACGATGCAGTGCATGTTCCGGGTGCGCGACGGCGACGAACTCGACATCGCTCAATTCCGCGCCCAGATAACCCGGAATGCTGAAACCGGTGATCGCCAGGTCGGCGACGCCTTCCAGCAACACTTCTTCCACGCCCGACAGCACTTCCTCACGCAGACGCACCCGGCAGCCACGGCTTTGCGGCATGAACGCGGTCAAGGCGCGCACGAGGCGGGCGCTCGGGTACGCGGCGTCGACCACCAGCCGCACTTCCGCCTCCCAGCCTTGCTCCATGTGATGGGCCAGGTCTTCGAGTTGGCTGGCCTGTTTCACCAATTGCCGGGAGCGGCGCAGCAACACGCCGCCGGCTTCGGTCAGCACCGCTTTGCGACCGTCGATGCGCAGCAATGGCACACCGAGCTGGTCTTGCATGCGCGCCACGGTGTAGCTCACCGACGATTGCGAGCGGTGCAGCGCTTCGGCGGCCTGGGCGAAACCACCGTGGTCGACCACGGCTTGTAACGTTCGCCATTGATCAAGGGTCACGCGGGGCGCTTTCATGAATAGCTCCTCTTGTCCTAAGCTGGCAGCCCTTAATGGAGGCTGCTGAATGAAAAAGTTTTTTTGCGTGCTGCTGGCGATGCTGCCGCTGACGGCATTGGCGTACCCGATCGATGTGCAGAAGGACCTCAGCGGTTTAAAAATCGATTACGAGACGTTCGATACGGATAACGACATAGGCTCGATCCGGATCGCTAACTACGGCGACGTCGACGCGAGCTGCAAGGCGGTTTTCTCCAACGGGCCGGAAGCGCCGCGTACCCGCAAGGTCGATGTGCCGGCCGGCAAGCATAAAAATGCCACCGCCAAGTTCACTCGCAGCATTATCAAACTGCGCATCGAATTGACCTGCACCCCCAAATGACATCGCGGTCTTGTCCTGTGGTAGCGGGCTTGCTCGCGAAAGCGGTGGGTCAATCGAAAAATATGTTGAATGACTCACCGCTTTCGCGAGCAAGCCCGCTCCCACAGGGTATCTCCAGCTTATAAACGAATTTATTGATGGGTTATAGCAGTTATTTGCGCTTTTTCATCGATATGACTCTGTTTAGCCTTCACTCCATCGCCTTACAGCATTCTCAGATGGAGCCTACATCCCATGTCACGCGTTCTGATCATCGAAAGCAGCGCCCGTCAGCAAGACTCGGTTTCCCGCCAACTGACCCAGACCTTCATCCGCCAGTGGAAAGCCGCGCACCCCAACGACCAGATCAGCGTGCGTGACCTCGCCGTCAATCCGGTGCCGCACCTGGACATCAACCTGCTGGGCGGCTGGATGAAACCCGCCGAACAACGCAATGACATCGAACAGGCTTCACTGGAACGCTCCAACCAGTTGACCGACGAATTGCTGGCCGCCGACGTGCTGGTCATGGCCGCGCCGATGTACAACTTCGCCATCCCGAGCACGTTGAAAGCCTGGCTTGACCATGTGCTGCGTGCCGGCGTGACCTTCAAGTACACCGACACCGGCCCGCAAGGTCTGCTCAGCGGCAAGCGTGCGTACGTGTTGACCGCTCGCGGCGGGATCTACGCCGGCAGCGCCGCCGATCACCAGGAACCGTACCTGCGTCAGGTCATGGGCTTCATCGGGATTCACGACGTGACGTTTATTCACGCCGAAGGCATGAACCTGGGCGGCGACTTCCAGGAGAAGGGCCTGAACCAGGCAAACGCCAGGCTTTCCCAGGTGGCTTGAGGTTTTAATCGCCAGATAATCGCTGGATGTTCAAGTGACCTGGCGCAACCCCTTCAAGGCTTTATGCGCATCGAACCTCCCTTGTGCACTTGTTGCTCCTGAGTGCTGTAGCCCGATTGAACGCTTTAGCGAGATCGGGCTTTTTTTTGCCTGCGATTTGGTGGATGGATCCTGAACCGCTGTGGGGAGCGGGTTTGTGGGTGTGGGCTTGTGTGGTGTGGGGCCTGTGTGGTGAGAGGACTTTTGTGGTGATGGGGCCTGTGTGGATAGGGGGCTTTTGTGGTGATGGGGATTGTGTGGTGAAAGGGCCTTTGTGGCGAGGGGGCTTGCCCCCGTTCGGCTGCGAAGCAGTCGTAAACCAGTCACCGCGATTTTTATTAAGGATTGCGGTGATTGGTTTTGGGGCCGCTTCGCAGCCCAACGGGGGCAAGCCCCCTCGCCACAAAAGCCCTCTCACCACAAAAGCGCCCTCACACAGGCCTCCTCACCACACGGGCTCGCTCCGACAGGGGATTTATGTGTTGCCTGATGATTCGCGGTAAATAGCAAAACCCGCTATCGTCGCTGCCATTCGAAACGAGGCGAGCATGGGTTATCTACTTTTTGTGACGCTGATTCAGGCGTTTTCCTTCAGCCTGATCGGCGAATACCTGGCCGGGCATGTCGACAGTTACTTCGCGGTACTGGTGCGTGTGGTGCTGGCGGGGCTGGTGTTCATTCCGTTGACCCGCTGGCGCAAGGTCGAGCCGGCGTTCATGCGCGGCATGCTGCTGATCGGCGCGTTGCAGTTCGGCGTGACCTACGTCTGCCTGTACCTGAGCTTTCGCGTGCTGACGGTGCCGGAAGTGTTGCTGTTCACCATCCTCACGCCGCTGCACGTGACGCTGATCGAAGACGCGCTGAACCGCCGCTTCAATCCATGGGCCCTGGTCGCGGCGCTGGTGGCAGTGCTGGGTGCGGCGGTGATTCGCTTCGACCGGATCAACCCGGATTTCTTCATGGGTTTCCTGCTGCTGCAACTGGCCAACTTCACCTACGCCGCCGGGCAGGTGCTCTACAAACACCTGGTGGCGCGTCATCCAAGCGATCTGCCGCACTACCGGCGCTTTGGCTACTTTTACCTCGGCGCATTGGCAGTGGCATTGCCGGCGTTTCTGCTGTTCGGCAAACAGAATTTCCTGCCCGAAGCGCCGTTGCAATGGGGCGTGCTGGTGTTCCTCGGGCTGGTCTCAACGGCACTGGGTCTGTACTGGTGGAACAAAGGCGCGTGCCTGGTCAACGGCGGGACGCTGGCGGTGATGAACAACCTGCACGTGCCCGTGGGCTTGTTGATCAACCTGTTGATCTGGAATCAGCACGAAGCGCTGGGGCGGCTGTTCCTTGGCGGGTCGGTGATTCTGATGGCGGTGTGGATCAGCCGATTGGGTGTACGCAAGTCGTTGCCTGTCACCTGACCCTGTGTGGGAGCAACTGTCTTAACCCTGCCATTCGTCACCGCTTTCGCGAGCAAGCCCGCTCCCACAGGGGATTGCACTATGTCTCCGATAGCTGCTCCACCAGAAAATCGATAAACGTGCGGGTCTTCTGCGGCACCCGCCGTGCCGACGGGTACACCGCGTTGATCGTGATGGCGGGCGCCTCCCACTCACACATCACCGGCACCAGCCGCCCGGCCGCCAGCGCATCCTCGACGATGAAGTTGGGCAACAGCGCGATACCCATCCCGGCTTCGGCCGCCTGCGCGAGCAAGTCGCCGTTGTTGGCGTGCAGCGGACCGTTCACGGTGACCCGTTGCGTCTCCTTGCCATTGCACAATTGCAAACTGACCCCGCTTTGCAAATACCCGTAGTTGAGGCACTGATGGGCACGCAGGTCCTGCGGCGTCTGCGGTATGCCGGCCCGCGCCAGATACGCGGGGGACGCGACCATAATGCGCGGCGCCGGCGCCAGTTGCCGCGCGATCATGGTCGAGTCTGGCAGGCTGGCGATGCGGATGGTCACGTCGAAACCACCGCGTACCGGGTCCACCTGCTGGTCGCTGAGCACCAGTTGCAGCTCGATGTTCGGATGCTGTTCATGGAACAGCGGAATCAGCGGTCCCAATCGGCGCAACCCAAACGACATCGGCGCATTGACCCGCAAGATCCCGCGCAACTCGCCAATGCCATTGCGCGCGCGTTGTTCGGCTTCGTCCAGCGCAGCCAGCACTTCACGCGCCGCGTCGAAGTACTCGGCGCCAGCCTCGGTCAGGTGCAGGCTGCGCGTGGTGCGTTGCAGCAATTGCACGCCGATGGCGTCCTCCAGCGCCTGAATCTGTTTACTGACTTTTGAACGTGGCACATCCATCGCCCGCGCCGCCGCGGCGAAGCCGTTCTCCCCGACCGTGACGACGAACGCGCGCATGCATTCGATGCGATCCATGATTGTCCCTGTTTTAGAATCAATGATTCTCGATTTTAGGTAATTGTCCCTTCGAATGCTAGCGCCTAAAGTGACATCCAAGCCGACGACAAAGCCTCTGAACGCAGCGTCGACTCCCCCATTACTCATTTGAAATATCGACATCAAAAGGAACGCGCCATGTCTATTCGTGAATTGCTCAACCCAACCAACTCCGCCCTGATCCTGATCGACCACCAGCCGCAAATGGCTTTCGGCGTGCAATCGATCGACCGCCAGACGTTGAAAAACAACACCGTCGGCCTGGCCAAGGCCGCCAAGATCTTCAACGTGCCGACCATCTACACCTCGGTCGAAACCGAAAGCTTCAGCGGCTACATCTGGCCGGAGTTGCTGGCGGTGCACCCGGAGCAAAAGCCAATCGAGCGCACCTCGATGAACTCCTGGGAAGACAAGGCACTGGTCGACGCGGTGAAGGCCACCGGTCGCAAGAAGCTGATCATTGCCGCGCTCTGGACCGAGGTCTGCCTGACCTTCCCGGCGCTGGAAGCTCTGGCTGAAGGCTTCGAGGTGTACATCGTCACCGACGCCTCGGGCGGCACCACCAAAGAAGCGCACGACATGTCGGTACAGCGAATGATTCAGGCGGGCGCGGTGCCGGTCACCTGGCAACAAGTGCTGCTGGAATACCAGCGCGACTGGGCACACAAAGACACGTACGAAGCGGTGATGGAACTGGTGCTGGAACACAGCGGCGCGTATGGCATGGGCGTGGATTACGCGTACACCATGGTGCACAAGGCATCGCAGCGTCAGGCCAAGTAACCCGCAAACACCGATGCAACCTGTGGGAGCGGGCTTGCTCGCGAAGGGAGAGTTTCAGTCAACATCCTCGTTGAATGACTCACCGCTTTCGCGAGCAAGCCCACTCCCACAGGTGTTTTAGGTCTACAGGAGGTGTTTTTCCGGTTCGGCAATGTGCGCTGAGCCCAGCACCGCCGGCAATAATCCCGCCCGTAAATCCCCGCCACTCGGCTGCTGATACAGGCTCAAGCCAAACTCCGGCAGCACCGCCAACAGATAATCGAAAATATCGCCCTGAATCCGTTCGTAATCCGCCCACGCCGTGGTGCGGGTGAAGCAGTAAATCTCCAGCGGAATGCCCTGCGCGGTGGTCTGCATCTGCCGGACCATGCAGGTCATGTTCAGCTGAATCTCCGGATGACTCTTCAAATACGCCAATGCATACGCGCGGAATGTGCCGAGATTGGTCATCCGGCGCCGGTTGGCCGACATCGCCGCGACATTGCCCTGGGCTTCGTTCCAGGCCTTGAGTTCGGCGTGTTTGCGGCTCATGTAGTCGGTCAGCAGGTGCACCTGGGACAACTTCTGCTCTTCGTCATCGCGCAGAAAACGCACACCGCTGGCGTCGATGAACAGGCTGCGCTTGATCCGTCGGCCGCCGGACTGCTGCATGCCGCGCCAGTTCTTGAACGATTCGGACATCAGGCGCCAGGTCGGGATCGACACAATGGTTTTATCGAAGTTCTGTACTTTCACCGTGTGCAGCGTGATATCGACCACATCGCCGTCGGCGCCGACTTGCGGCATCTCGATCCAGTCGCCGACCCGCAGCATGTCGTTGCTGGTCAGTTGCACGCTGGCCACGAACGACAGCAGCGTGTCCTTATAGACCAACAGAATCACCGCCGACATCGCGCCCAGACCCGAGAGCAGCAACAGCGGCGAGCGGTCGATCAGCGTGGCGACGATGATGATCGCGCCGAACACGTAAAGGACCATTTTCGTCAGTTGCACGTAACCTTTGATCGAGCGCGTGCGCGCATGCTCGGTGCGTGCGTAGATGTCCAGCAGGGCGCTGAGCAGGGCACTGAGCGCCAGCAGCAGGAACAGAATGGTGAACGCCAGCGCGACATTGCCGAGGAAGTTCAGGCTGGTCTTGCTCAGCTCCGGCACCAGGTGCAGGCCGAACTGGATCACCAGCGATGGCGTCATCTGCGCCAGGCGGTGGAAGACTTTGTTGTGCCGAAAATCGTTGACCCAATGCAGCGCCGGTTGTCGGCCAAGCATCTTGGTCGCGTGAAGAATGAGGTAGCGCGCCACTCGTCCGAGGACTAGCGCAATCACCAGCAACACCATCAGCGCCAGGCTGGAATGCAGGAGTGGATGCTGTTCAAGAGCACCCCAAAGGTCTTGGACGTTGAGCCAGAGCTGTTTGATATCCATGTGCAAAAACGATTCTTCTGTAAGACGCGACCGGGCGATTAGAGCATTTAAGACGCTTCGTATTACGTTCGGCGACAAATCAGGCAACAAAAAAGCCGCTGTTTACTGCCGTTTGCATAAAGAAACTCGGCCTGAGCGCTCGAAACCGTTACCCTATGCAGCTGTTTTTTTGCATTTCTTCGAGGTAGCACCCGTGTTTTCCCAATTCGCCCTGCACGAACGCCTGCTCAAAGCCGTGGCCGAGCTTAAATTTGTCGAGCCAACGCCAGTGCAAGCAGCGGCTATTCCGCTGGCGCTCCAAGGGCGTGACCTGCGGGTGACTGCGCAAACCGGCAGCGGCAAAACCGCTGCTTTTGTTTTGCCGATCCTCAACCGTCTGATCGGCCCGGCCAAAGTCCGCGTCAGCATCAAGACCCTGATCCTGCTGCCGACCCGCGAGCTGGCTCAGCAGACCATCAAGGAAGTCGAGCGCTTCGCCCAGTTCACGTTCATCAAATCCGGCCTGATCACCGGCGGTGAAGACTTCAAGGTCCAGGCTGCCATGCTGCGCAAGGTGCCTGACATCCTGATCGGTACGCCGGGCCGGATGATCGAGCAACTGAACGCTGGCAACCTCGATTTGAAAGAAGTGGAAGTGCTGGTCCTCGACGAAGCCGACCGCATGCTCGACATGGGCTTTGCCGACGACGTCCAGCGTCTGGTGGCCGAATGCACCAATCGCCAGCAGACCATGCTGTTCTCCGCCACCACCGGCGGTTCGGGCCTGCGCGACATGGTTGCCAAGGTCCTGAACAACCCTGAGCACTTGCAGGTCAACAACGTCAGCGACCTGAACGCGACCACACGTCAGCAGATCATCACCGCCGACCACAACCAGCACAAAGAACAAATCGTCAACTGGCTGTTGGCCAACGAGACCTATCAGAAGGCCATCGTCTTCACCAACACCCGGGCCATGGCCGACCGTATCTACGGCCGTCTGGTGGCGCAGGAATACAAAGCGTTCGTGCTCCACGGTGACAAAGACCAGAAAGACCGCAAACTGGCCATCGACCGCCTGAAGCAGGGCGGCGTGAAAATCCTCGTCGCCACCGACGTCGCCGCGCGCGGCCTCGACGTGGAAGGCCTGGACCTGGTAATCAACTTCGACATGCCACGCAGCGGCGACGAATACGTGCACCGCATCGGACGTACCGGCCGCGCCGGCAACGAAGGCCTGGCCATCTCGCTGATCTGCCATGGCGACTGGAACCTGATGTCCAGCGTCGAGCGCTACCTGAAGCAGAGCTTTGAGCGCCGCACCATCAAGGAAGTCAAAGGCACCTACGGCGGACCGAAAAAGGTCAAGGCCTCGGGCAAAGCCGTTGGCGTGAAGAAGAAAAAAGTCGACGCCAAAGGCGACAAGAAGAAAACCGGCGCCAAGGCCCCGACCAAACGCAAAATCGCCAACCGCCCGAAGACCGACGCCCTGTCGCTGGTCAGCAAGGACGGCATGGCGCCGCTCAAGCGCCGCAAGCCGGAAGCGCCGGCTGCTGAATAAACCGTTGCCGTGATCCAAAAAAAACCGGACAAACATCCGGTTTTTTTATGGGCGGGATTTGTGATCAGCCTTCGGTTTTCTTCTCTGCCGAATCCAGTTCCTTCAAACGCTGATCAATCAACTGGCACTTGTCCGGCAAATCCTTGCTGGCCGTGCCCAGGTCCATCTTCTGCAACTCGTCGTTGATCTCTTTGGCCTTGGCCGGATTCTGCTGGGTGAGCTTGGTCACTTCCTTGGCCAATTGCTCGCGCTTGGCGGTGGCTTCTTCGGGGGTGCAGGCCCAGACGGGCAGGGCGCAGGCGAGGGTGGTGGCGAGTGTGAACGTCAGGAGCGTTTTCATGGGAGGCCTCGGGTTCCGTGTTGGGCGGTTAAACGGTTGAGGTTGCGGGTTGCTGAAAGTTCACACTTCGCCGTCTGTAGGACTCATCACCTTTCGCAGCACGGCCACTGTTTTTCTTGGCTCTAAGGGGAAAGTTCCTGCGTCCCTATCGGAAGCAGCTGATTCAGCCCCCACCGTTCGTCGCCTATTCTGCGCCAGCGAATTCATGATTTGACGCCAGAATGATGGCTCTTTAACATCGCGCCACTATTTTGATATCAGCTTCCGCTTCGAGGGATCGAACATGTTTTCACCCGCCTTTATGGCGAGGTTGTGCCTGGCTTGGCTGTGCCTTTCTCTGCTCAATCCTGTTCACGCCGCCACCACTCCCGGTGACACCGACCTGATCCGCGAACGCCAGACGCGTCTGCTCGAAGAGCAACGTCGACGTCTCGAAGAACTCAAGGAGTTACCCGGCAAGGAGGCTAAACCGGCCCAACCGGTGGCACCCGCTGACACGCGCTGCTTCCCGATCCAGGACATCGAACTCAAAGGCGCCGACAGCCTTTCCGAGCGCGAGAAAAGTCGCCTGCTCAAGCCTTACATCGGCCAATGCCTGGGCGTCACTCAGCTCAACGAGCTGCTAAAAGTCATCACCAACCACTACATCGAAAAAGGTTTGGTCACCAGCCGCGCCTACTTGCCGCAGCAGGATTTGTCCGCTGGGCATCTGAAGGTGCTGGTGGTCGAAGGCAAACTCGAAGGATTGAAAGGCGCCGAAGGCAGCAAGCTGTCAGATCGCGAATTGGGCATGGCTTTCCCCGGCAAAACCGGCGAGCTGGTCAACCTGCGTGAAATCGAGCAGATGGTCGATCAACTCAACCGTTTGCCCTCGAATCAGGCGCAGATGGAGTTGTCGCCGGGCAAGAACGTTGGCGGCAGCGAAGTGCTGGTCAAGAACACCCCGCGGACGCCGTGGCGCGCCGGGTTGTCCCGCAGTAACGATGGCCAGCGCAGCACCGGCGAGCAGCAGTGGGGCACGACATTTGATTGGGACAGCCCGTTAGGCTTGGCCGATCAGTTGAATCTGCGCGGCGGTCACGATGCGATGACCGATCACCAGCACACGTCCAGCAACGCGCTGCTCAATTACAGCCTGCCGTGGGGCTGGTGGAACTTCAGTTATACCTACAACCAGAGCGACTACCGCTCGCAGGCGCAAGCCAATGGCTTCAATTTCAAGCAGACCGGCGACAGCGAAAACCATCAGTTGCGCGCCGAGCGAGTGATTCACCGCGACGCCGTCAGCAAAACCTCGCTGAGCACCGGTTTGTCGTACCTGCGCACCAATAACTTCATCGAAGACAGCAAGCTCAAACTGAGCAGCAACCGCATCAGCGAAGCACAGTTCGGCATCAACCACGGCCGGCGAATCGGCAGTGCGTTCATCAACCTCGACCTGGGCATGCAGCAAGGCATCGGCGCGTTCGATGCGCAGGGCAACGGCCATCCAGGCCCCGGCGAGCCGGACGCGCGCTACCGCAAATACACCGCCACCGCGAGCTACCTGCAACCGTTCAAGGTGTGGGGCGAGTCGTTCAGCTTCAGCAGCCTGATGACCGGCCAGCGCAGTGAAGATGTGCTGTTCAGCCCGCAGCGCACCAGCCTCGGCGGCTTGTCGTCGATTCGTGGTTACAAGGACCAGTCCCTGTCCGGCGACAGCGGCGGTTACTGGCGCAACGACCTGCGCTGGACGCGCCCGGTAACGCTGGAATGGCTACGCCCGGCGTTCGCCGAATACGGCACCAGCCTCGGTTACGACCAGGGCGTGATTCGTGGCGATCGGTACAACGGTGACCAGCACGGACGTATGTCCAGCAACTCGGTGGAGTTGTTTGCCCGTGGTCAGCACCTGGCCGCCAGCGTGACCTTTGCCCATTCCCTTGAACGTCCCGACGCCCTGACCGAGCGCGAAGCGCCGATCTATTTCCGCATCGATTTTTTCCTCTAATAAAAATATTTCGAGATCACCGACATGGACGCCCGCCAACACGCCTTTCTCTGCCGTCAGCCTTCGTCTGCCATGAAACCCCGCGAACACTTCTGGGGCATGCCCAAGCGCGGATTGGCGTTCCTGTTGGCGAACGTGATGTTCTGGCAACCGATGTGGGCGCAAGCCGACGGCATCGTCGTGGCCACGCCCGGCACCAGCCTCGGGCAGGCGGGCAACGGCGTGCCGATCGTCAACATCGCCACCCCCAATGGCAGCGGCCTGTCGCATAACCAGTTTCACGACTACAACGTCGGCACCCAAGGCGTGATCCTCAACAACGTCGCCAACCAGACCGGCGCGACGCAGTTGGGCGGCATCATCATCGGCAATCCCAACATGACCAACCGGGCCGCCGCGCAAACCATCCTCAACGAAGTGATCGGCGGCAGCCCCAGCCAGTTGCGCGGTTACACCGAAGTGGCGGGGCAGTCGGCGCGCGTCATTGTGGCCAACCCGTACGGCATCAGCTGCAACGGTTGCGGGTTCATCAACACCCCACGTGTCACCTTGACCACCGGTAAACCGGTGCTGGATGGCGCGGGTCGGCTGGATCGTTTCCAGGTCGATCAGGGCAGCATTTCCATCGACGGCGCCGGGCTCAACGCCAACAACGTCGACAGCTTCGAAATCATCACCCGCAGCGCGCAGATCAACGCCGAGATCCAAGCGAAAAACCTGACGATTGTCGCTGGCCGCAACGACGTCAACGCACAGACGCTCAACGCCACCGCCCGTGTCGATGACGGCAGCGCCAAACCGCAACTGGCCATCGACAGCTCGGCACTGGGCGGGATGTACGCCGGGGCGATCAAACTGGTCGGCACCGAAGCCGGGGTCGGGGTGAAACTGGCCGGCAACCTGGCCGCCAGTGGTGGTGATATCCAGATCGATGCCAACGGGCATCTGAGCCTGGCGCAGACCTCTGCCGCCGGTGCGGTCAACGTCAAGGCCGCCAGCCTCGACGCCCAGGGAGCGGTCTATGGCGGCGCCGTCAATGTGCAAACCCAAGGCAGCCTGACCAACCAGCAAACCATCGCGGCCCGGGACGGTATTTCCCTGAGTGCCGGTGGGCAGTTGACCAACAACGGCGTCATCGAGGCCGGGGTCAACGCGGATAACAGCCGGAACCTGACGGGTGATGTGAGCCTGAGTGCGCAGAACCTTAACAACACCGGCAAAAGCGTCGTCGCCAGCCGTAATCTCGCGATTAACACCGCCCAAATGTTGAACAACCAGGGCGGTACGCTGAGCGGGCAAAGCACCCAAATCACCGCCGTAGGCCTGGACAATCAGAACAACGGGCGGGTGTTGAGCAACAGCACGTTAAACCTCAATGTCAACCAGTTGCTCAACTCCAAAGGCGTGATCAATAGCACCGGCAATCTCTCCGGCAACTTTGGCCGGCTGAACAACAACAGCGGCGAATTGAGCAGCCTGGCTGATATCGTCCTGAACGTGGCCGCACTGGATAACGTCGCCGGTCTGGTGACGGCCGGTAGCTTCCTGGACATCACCGCCAGTGGCGGCATCAACAACATCGGCGGCACCTTGGGGGCGAAAAAGGCCCTAACGGTCCGGGCGCAAAACCTCGATAACAGCCAGCAAGGAAAGTTGAGCAGCGAAGGCCAACTGACGACCCGCGTCAGCGACTTGCTGAACAACCAGAGCAAAGGGCTGATACAGGCCAACGGTGCGATGGATGTACAGGCTACGCGCTTGGACAACCGCGAAGGCAAGATTTCCAGCCTTAACACCCTGAACGTCAACAGCCGCAACACCGACAACCGTAATGGGGTGATTCGAGCGGATCAGGCGGTGCAGCTACTGATCACCGAGCTGGATAACCGCGACAAGGGCCGGCTCGAAAGCAAGGCTGCGTTGACCTTCGATGGCAGCAAACTGGACAACCGCAATAATGGCTTGTTGACAGCCAGCGGCTCACTGACCCTCAAAGCCAATGAAGTCGCCAACGATGGTGGCCGAATCTCCGGCAAGGGCAATATCGAAGCCAGCATCGATCACTTGAGCCAGCAGGGCGGCGAACTGGTGGCCGAGGGCAATCTGAAATTGACGGGCAAGTCGCTGGACAACCGAAAAGACGGTCTGGTCGCATCGCTCAAAACACTGACACTCAACGTCGATCAGATCGACAACCGTGCCGGCTCGCTGTCCAGCCAGACCGAGCTGCGTATTAACGGCGCGAGCCTGAACAACAGCGACAGCGGTAAAGTGCTGTCCGACACGACCTTGGCGCTGAAAGTCGATCAGATCATCAACCAGACTGCCGGCCTGATTTTTAGCAAAGGCGTGAGCACGGTCGGTGGCGTCGGGCTGGACAACTCGGGTGGCAAGATCGTCAGCCAGAACACCCTCGCGTTAACCTTCGACGGCATCAAGAACAACCAGCAAGGACTGATCAGTAGCGAAGGCACGCTGACACTCAACGCCGGTAGCCTGGACAACCGACTGGGCAAGCTGTCGAGCCTTGAAGCCATGATGCTCAACGTGGCGGCAGCCCTGCAGAACCAGGGTGGTTTGATCGCGTCGCAAAAAGGTCTGGTGCTGACCAGTGCGACCCTCGACAACAGCGACGCAGGCATCGTCAGCGCCATGGCGGCGTCAACCGTCACCACCGGCGAATTCAACAATAGCAAGGGTGGCAGCCTCGCGACTGACGGCACCCTCGACCTGACAGCCAAGCATCTGGATAACTCGGCCGGGCAGATTGGCAGTCAGCAACAGTTGAACGTCTCGGTCACGAGCCTGGATCAGGATGGCGGCGAGCTGTTCAGCAACAGCGACCTGACCCTCGACTTGAACAACGGTCTGTTGAACAACCAGCGTGGCAACATCCACACGCCGGGATTGTTGCTGTTGAAAAACCTCAACGAGGTGAACAACAGCCGCGGTGAAATCTCCGGTGCCAAAGCGTATAGCGTCAATGCACAAAGCCTGAACAACGATGACGGAAAGCTCCTGAGCAACGAGAAACTGACGCTGGTCATCCACCGCGTGCTCAGTAACGTCAAAGGCCTGATTGCCTCAGCCGGTCTCGACAGCCGCAGTGCCAGCCTGAATAACACCGGCGGTGAAATTCGTGGTCGCGGCGAGGTAGATCTGACGGTCACCGGTACTTTCGATAACCAGGCTGGTGTGGTCATCGCCGATGATGGCATGACCGTGATAGCTGCCAGCCTCGATAACCGTCAGGAGGGCTTGGTAGGGGCCACAAAAGCGCTGAAACTAACGGTCGATACGCTCGATAACCGAGGCGGAGAGCTGTCTAGCAAGGCGGACGTGACACTGCTCGGCCAACAACTCGACAACAGCGATGCCGGCTACATCCTGGCCGGTGGCAATCTCGCACTCACCGTGGACAAGGTCATCAATCGCACTAGAGGGCTGCTGTCCGGCGACGGCGGGCTGACGCTGACCGGACAGACCCTGGACAATGGCGGTCGCCTGACCACCCAGAACAACCTCACAGTCAACCTCTCTTCGGATCTGACGAACCACGGCAGCCTCGTCAGCGAAGGCGAACTGGCGATCAATGCCCAGAGCCTAAACAACGACGCCGGCACAGTCTCCAGCGCCAAGGCACTCACTGTTGTCACCCGAGGCGCAATCAGCAACCAGAGTGGCAAACTGCTGACTGACACCACACTGACCCTCAACAGTGCCAGCCTCGATAATCAGTTAAAAGGTGCGATCAGCAGCAAAGGCAACCTGAGCATCAACACCGGCGCGCTCAATAACAGCAACCAGCAAAGCACGATTTACTCAGGCGATCGGCTGGACCTGAATGCCGGGCAAGTTACAAATACCGAGGGCGGCATCAGCGCAGCCACCTCGCTGATCGCTAACATTACAGGCCTTGATCAGCAGGGCGGCAGGCTGTCCAGCAAAGGCAGCTTGAGCCTCGACCTGAACGGCGGGGCATTGAACAACCAGGGCGGTTTCATCAGTGCTCCAGGCCAGCTGCTGCTGAAGAATCTTGCCGCCGTGAACAACCGCAACGGCGAAATCTCCAGTGAAGAGGCCTTCGAACTGGTCGCCAATCGGCTGGATAACAATGGCGGTCAACTGCTCAGCAACCAAAAGCTCACGCTGAAAATTGACAACGCATTGACGTCGATCAAAGGCAAAATCGCCGCTGCCGCCTTGCAAATTCGCGCCGCGAGCCTGGACAACAGCGCCGGCAAGATGCTCAGCGATAGCGACCTGGAAGTGACGGTCGATGGCCAACTGATCAATCAGAACGAGGAGCAGACCCGAGGCCTGATAAAAGCGGCAGGGCAACTCAATCTCAACAGCAACGGCTTGAACAACCAGGGCGGCAACCTGTTGGGTGGCACCGGCATCCGTATCGATCTGGGCAATGCACCCGCCGACTTGAATAACCAGGATGGATTGATCAACACCAAAGGCGTATTGAGCATCGCCCACCTGCGCGACATCAATAACCAGCAAGGTGAAATTTCCAGCGTCCGCAGCTTCAGCTTGACCGCAAACCAACTGGATAACCGAGGTGGCAACCTCATCAGTAATGATCAGTTGACGCTCAACGCAGTGAGTCTTAACAACCAAGACGGTCTGCTGTCCGGCTGGAACAAACTGGCCTTGACGGGTGGCAGTCTCGATAACAGTCGCGAGGGCGCGCTCTCCAGCCTGTACGGTAATCTGGACATCAACCTGAGCGGCGCACTGATCAATACCGGCAAGGGCGGCATCGGTGGCAACGGCGACGTGACCATTACCGCTGCCAGCCTCGATAACAGCAATGGCATCGTCAGCAGTAATGGTAAGCAAACACTGACGATGAACCAAGGCTCGATCAACAACTCCGCCGGCGGTGTGATCGAAAGCGGCGACACCCTGGACATCAATGCGACGAGCCTGAACAACCACTCAGGGAAAATCACAGGCGTAAAAGCCCTGACGTTCACGGGTACCAGCCTGGACAACAACAACGGCGGCCTGATCGGAAAAGACAGCATCACCCTCGACTTGCTCGGTGCGCTCATCAACACCAACGGAGCGCTCGGCAGCACCGGGGCCCTGGTGATCAAGCGTTCCAGCCGCATCGACAACGAGGGTGGCCAACTCCTCAGCCAAGGCCTGTTGAGCCTGCTGACGGGTGACCTGAATAACAGCCAGCGCGGCACCGTCTCCGCCAATGGACAGCTCGACCTTAGAGCCACTGGCAGCGTTCGCAACAATGCCGATGGTTTGATCTACAGCCGTGACGCCGGTCTTGGTGTTAAAGCGGCCTCCTTCAACAATGTCGGTGGCGCGCTGCAAAGCCTGGGGGCAATGACCCTGGACGTGACGGGGGGCGATATCGATAACCAGAGCGGCAAGATAATCGCTCAAAACGGCGACCTGACTCTCACCGCGGCCAATCTCGACAGCCGCAGAGGCGTCCTCTCCAGCCTCAAAGGTTTGCTGCAAACCCGCCTCACCGGTGTATTACGCAACAGCGAGGGTGGAAAGATCGAAGGCAGTCGTCTCGACTTGCAAGCGTTGGGCGGCCTCTATAGCAGCGGCGGGCGTATCGCCGCCAACGGCGGTGATATTTTGCTCAACGCCGGCAACGCTGCAGTTGATAACAGCAGTGGCGGGATCTATGCCAAAGGCTTGGTCAACGTTGTTGGCGGCACGCTGAACAACAACACGGGTCAGATCAGCGGCAACGGGATTGATCTAGGTTTCAATGGCGCTCTCACCAATCGTGACGGCCTGATTGAAAGCGCTCGCGCCTTGGCCGTTCGTGCTGCCAGCGTCGACAACCAGGGCGGCAAACTGCGTGCGCTGGGCTACGGCGGAAAAACCAACTTCCAGATCGGCAGCCAGTTTGATAACCGTAATGGCTTGCTGGAAACCGCTAACACCGACCTGACGCTGAACACGCCAAGCTTCCTGAACTTCGGCGGCACCGTGACCCATGTCGGTGTCGGTGAGTTCGACATCTCGACAGCCAACGTCATGAACGCTGGCGGCACGATGGTGACCCGTGGCGGGTTGACGCTGAATGCGGATAGCTGGACCAACAGCAGCGTGATTCAGGCGGGGCGGCTGACGATTAACGTCAACAACTTGAGCCAAACCGCTGACGGCCAGTTACTGGCTTCCGACAGCTTCGTCGGCAGCGGCGGTAACTGGACCAACGACGGCCTTATTGCCAGCAGTGGGACTTTGAGTGTCGACCTCAGCGGGGCCTACGGCGGCAATGGACGCATCAGCAGCCTCGGCAACATGGGGCTCACAGCGTCGCAGATCGACTTGACTGTCGCAGCCAGCATCACTGGCGCTTCCGCCGCTACGGTCACCAGCCGAAGCAGCCTGACCAACCTCGGGCGCATGACTGCCGTTGACAGCCTGACTGTCAACGCCGCTTCGCTGATCAACAACGGCACCCTCGGCAGCGCCGAAAAATTGCGCATCAACAGCAACTCACTACTCAACCAGAACGGCCTGATCTTCAGCGGCCGCGATATGGACCTGCGGGTAGGCACACTGACCAACCGTTTTGCCGATATCTATGGCATGGGCAACATCAGCATCGCCAGGGATGACAGCAATGGCTGGAGTTCATCGATCAACAACATCTCGGGGACGATTGAAAGTGTTGGCGACCTCACCATGGCAGCCAGTTACATCGAGAACCGCAAGGATGTGTTCGAGGTGGCCGGTGGTGGGCTGATTTCAGGTGCCATTGGGATCCAGTGCAAGGCTTGTTCTTCATTCGACGATTACATGCAGCAATACCCAAGCTATCTGGTTTGGGTGGAAAACTATCAGTCCGAAATCGTCCGGGACTCGGCATCGGCGACGCTCACTGCTGGACGAAATCTGCTGGTAAATGGCGGGACTTTCCTCAACAAGGTTTCCACCGTCACGGCCGGAAACGACATGACGCTCAATCTTCAGAGCTTTACCAGTGAAGGGGCGTCGGTCGGTACGTATAGCGTCAGGAAGTCCTTTGCGATTCCATCCAAGAGTTATGATTTCTGGCATTCGATACTGGAGTACAACGCCGCCAATGATCCTCTGTACGATTCCGGTGAGCTCGCTTATATAGGCGGTAAGCAAGTTATCCGGCCCAACATTCGTTTGTGGACCACCAATGGTGTTGAATCGCTCAAAGGGGTCGGCACCAGGCAAGGCGGAGAGCAGACTCCTTACGTGGTATTTGGTCCGGTATGGATCGAGATGCCGGGTAAGCTCTATATACCCGCACCTCACTATGACGACGGTGTACGCAGTGAAGCGCCGGACCTCGTCAAAAATGCCGGTTTTTTTGAGAACACCATTACCGAAAGCAGCCCCTCGTCAACCGCCAATGCTGTCGTTCAGGCCGGTGGC
Source organism: Pseudomonas sp. NPDC086278 (assembly GCF_050280905.1). Classification (NCBI taxonomy): domain Bacteria; kingdom Pseudomonadati; phylum Pseudomonadota; class Gammaproteobacteria; order Pseudomonadales; family Pseudomonadaceae; genus Pseudomonas; species Pseudomonas sp. NPDC086278. Next base: position 15,590 of record NZ_JBNNWE010000015.1, on the reverse strand, counting down.
AACGTCTACATCAACGCCACTAAAAATCTAACCAATACTGTGCTTCGTGACGGCTACGCTCCAGGCACACGGGGCCCCCGGGTAGGGTCTACGCAACTCGCCGGCCAGGTCACCCCGACCGTCATCAGCATCAACTCACAGTTGCCCCCGGACCTGGCCCAGCAACAGGTGAACCCGCTGACACTTCCTGGTTTTACCCTGCCGACGGGCGATAACGGCTTATTCCGCCTTAGCCATAAGGATGGTACCGAGCAAGCGGGGGGGGCGGGTCAAAACTGGGTCATCGGCACCATCGACTCAGACCTGATTCAGCGCGCTCAAGTTTCCACGTCGGTGAGGGCCACTGACTTCAAGTTCGACAAAAATGACCCAGTCTCGGTGAAGGCTCGCGACCTGGCCTTGGCGAATCGCCCGCCGGTAGACTTCAGCGACAAAGCGGCGATGGTCAGTGTCAATGCCGCCGCGGGCGATGGACCGGTGGGCGTGTTGTTGCCGAACCGCGCCAGTGGACCGATGAGCGTTCCACGCGTGCAGGGTTTGCCCGACATCAGCGTGCGCTCCAACCCGCACAAGTACCTGATCGAAACCAACCCGGTGCTCACCAACCTCAAGCCGTTCATGAGTTCGGATTACCTGCTGAGCAATCTCGGCTACGACCCGGACAACAGCGCCAAACGCCTGGGTGACGGCCTGTTCGAGCAACGGATGATCCAGCAGGCCGTGGTCGCACGCACCGGCCAGCGCTTTATCGATGGCCAGACCTCTGACGAAGCCATGTTCAAGTACCTGATGAACAACGCCATCGCCAGCAAGGAAGCACTCAACCTCTCCCTTGGCGTGACCCTGAACGCCCAGCAAGTCGCCGCCCTGACCCACGACATCGTCTGGCTCGAAGAGCACGTGGTGAACGGCGAAAAAGTCTTGGTGCCAGTGCTCTACATGGCTCAGGTCAACAATCGCCTGGCTCCTAACGGCGCATTGATTCAGGGCGGCGACGTCACCCTGATCGCCGGTGAGAACCTGGACAACGCCGGCAGCCTGCGAGCCACCAACAATCTGTCGGCCGAGGCCGGCAATGACCTGACCAACAGCGGTTTGATCGAGGCGGGCGATCGCCTGACGCTGAAGGCTGGCAATAACATCGTTAACAAATCCGGCGGTGTCATCACCGGGCGTGACGTGACATTGACAGCGACCAATGGCGATGTGATCAACCAGCGCGATGTGACGGGTGTTGATGTGATCGGGGGCGGGAATATTCGTCATCGCGACTACCTGGATAATGCAGCGCGTATCGAGGCAGCTAATGATCTGACCATCAACGCCGGCCGAGATATCAACAACATCGGCGGCGTGATGAAGAGTGGTCAGGATCTCGAACTTGATGCAGGACGTGACGTTAACATCAGCTCGGTCCAGGATCGCAACAGCACCTCGCGTGGCAGCAATTTCCTCGATCAGACCATCACTCAGTACGGTGCAGAAGTAACGTCTGGTCGGGATCTTTCGATCAGTGCGGATCGCGATGTTGCAGTCGTTGCCAGTCGCCTGGACGCCAAACGTGACATAGGCGTTAATGCGGGCAAGGACATCGTGATCACGTCGGCGGCCAACGAGAGCGATTACGTCACTCGCAGCAAAAAATTCGCAAACGAAACCCACAGCACAACGCAACAAGCCTCGGTACTGAACGCTGGTCGTGACATTGCGCTGAACGCGGGCAATGACCTGGGGATCATCGCCAGCCGGATCAAGGCTCAAGGAGACATCAGTCTTGATGCGGTACAGGACATCACTGTCGCGTCGGCCAAGGACGAAAGCTCTTCCTACTACTACAAGAAGAAAACCGGCTCTTTCGGACGCAGCAGCACAACCCAAAAAGAAAGTTATGACAGCAGCAACGTCGCTTCAGTGATTGATGCGGGTCGTGACCTGACCGTCAATAGCTCCAAGGATGGGGACGGTGGGGTCAGCCTTGATGGCGGGCGCAACGTCACCATCATTGGCAGCCAGTTGAAGGCGGGTAATGACTTGGTGCTGGGGGCGACAAACGATGTCGCAATCCTGTCTGCCACTGAAGAAACTGGTGATTACAGCAAAAAAACCAAAACCGGTCTGTTTGGCATGTCGAGCAGTGGCAAGAGCCAACTCCAGACTACCGTTACCCAGATCGGTAGCGAGCTGAATGCCGGTCAGGATGCCGTCATTCTGGCGGGACGCGATGTTCGTTTGAATGCCAGTGAAGTCTCAGCCAAAAATGACGCGGAGTTGCACGCGGGGCTGGTGGACAAGACAGGTGATATCACGCTGTCGTCGTCTGATGACCTGGCCTACAGTCGTGCCGAGGAATACAAGAAAAAGGTGGGTCTGACACTCAAGGACGCCATCGGATGGGCGGTTGGTACACCAAGTTTCGGAGGCGACATTACCTTCAGCTCGTCGCACAAGGAGGGCCGTGAAGTTGTCAGCTCCAACAGTGTGGGCAGCCAGGTCAATGCCGGGAATGACGCCATTCTGAATGCTGCCCGTGACATCAACATCATCGGCAGTGGCATCAGCGCTGATAACAGTGTCAAGCTCGATGCCGGGCGTGACGTCAACGTAGTTGCTTCTACCGATCAGCAGCGCAGCAACAGTTGGGAAACCGATAAGAGCTTTGGCCTCAAACAAACCGCCGACAACAACGGTTACACCACGTTTGTTGGAAATGAAACCAAAAAGCACGGCGTAGACAGCAGCGGTTATTCCGCCGCCGGCAGTTCCATCGATGCGGGGCTTAATCTCAGCGTCAACGCCGGTCGTGATATCAATCAGCAGGGCTCTGACCTGCATGCTGAAAACAACATCAAGCTCAAGGCCGGCCACAACATCAACATTGATGCGGCGGAGGAAGCCAGCGTTGTCACCACCCGTGACAGCGTGAAACGAACCGGTTCGACGACGACTGTCGCCTACAACTTCGGCAACACCGTTGATAGCCTCAAAGGCACTGGCAAGGGGGAGGATGGCGTCAGCAAGGGTTCCAGCGTTCTCAAGTCGGTCGATGCCCTGGGGTCGTTTTTCAGCGGGCCTACGTTCGATGGGCATATTGGTTCTTCCAGTACCGGCCAGACTCACACCCAGACATCCATAACCAACCGACCATCCAGCCTGTCGGCCGGTGGCGACATCACGCTAGAAGCTGAAAATGACGTCAACGTCAAAGGCAGCCAATTCGATGCTGGTCGCGATATCAATGTCACTGGCCGCAACATCACTTTCGATGTGGCGCACGGCGCCGAAAACAGCGAAGACAATCAGACCCAAAGCAAGGGCGGCATCAAGGGCGGCACCACTGGCGGCTTCAAACTGGGGGTCGGTATCAGTAATGCCGGTAACCAAGGCGAGTCGAGTCAAGGCTCGTCCACCGCGACGCAACTCAATGCCGGTGGCAGCGTCAAGCTGGACGCAAAAAATGACCTGACACTGGTCGCCACGCAAGTCACCGCCGAGCGTGATATCAAGCTCAAGGCTGGCAACGACCTGAACGTGCTGTCGGCGCAAAACGCATCCAGTATCGAAAACGACCGCCGCAGTTGGGGCGCTGAGGGCGGCATCATCCTCGGTAAGGACGGGTTCGGTATCTATGGCTCGGCGAATATCGGCATTGGCGATCTGAACCGCGAAGGCGTGAAGCAGCAGGAGGCTTACGTTTATGCGGGCGGCAACCTCAGCTTTGAAAGTGGCCGTGATACCAAGATCGCTGGCGCGACAATGCACGGCGATGAAGTGACGGGGGACGTTGGTCGTAATCTCACGGTGAGCTCGGTGCCGGACACCGGAAAAGCGCGCGGGCAAGAACTGGATCTGAGCATCACCGGTTCGTTTTACGGTGCCAGCGGATCGGTCGGGTACGGCAAAACCACTGGCCAGACCAATTGGGTTGAGAACCAGACGGTGATCAACGGCACTAACAAAGTCGATATCCGTACTGAAGGCCACACACAGATCGATGGTGCGGTGCTGACCGCGGACAACGGCAACCTCAAACTCGATACCGACACCCTGGGTTTTCGCAACATCTACGGCAAGGACAACGAGCACGGTTACTACCTTAACGTTAGCGGCAGCTATGGATCTGAGAGTAACTCCCAATCTGACAAACCCAATCAGGGTATGGAAGGACCGAAGAAAAGTAGCTGGGCGGTCGAAGGCTACAACTATGAAAAAGATCGTGAACAAGTGCTTCGGGCAACTGTCGGCAGCGGCGATATCATTGTTCGTCATGACAAAGTAACGGGTGCGGATTCGACGTCCGGTCTTAATCGTAATGTCGATCAAGCATATGAAGTCACTCGTGACGATGAACACCGCACTGATCTTTACGCAAGTAGCACTTCAACGAGTGCAGTAATGAGTCCGCAGCAAACAATAGATAAGTGGAATGAGCAGGTTGCAAAATATGGTGAAAATAGTCTTGAATCGCTGAGTGTTCTGAAAGATCTATTGTTTGGTGCAGGGCTGATTGCTGCTGGATACGGTTTCGAAAACGCTGACAAATTACAAATGCGTCGGATATATCTGAGGCAGTTGGGTGGTAAGGATGAAGTGCTTCGGCGCGCGATAGTCAGTGCTATGTTGTCTGACATTATCGGTGAAAATAATTCTGCTGAAGCCCAGGCCTTAACAGAAAAACTGGTTGAATTAGCGAGGCGTGATCCTGTACAAGCGTATGCGATGTTGGATCTGCTTAGCAATTTGCAGAGGCCTGGCTCTGGTGCCGGCGAGTACAAGTATGTTCATGTTGCTGCTGTTGTGGCCCTTGGCTTAGTAGTAGGGTTAGGGGCGGTGCTGTTAGCCTCTCAAAGTTCCGCACAAAATCAGGAGAATATTCGCGTTGCAGTCAACGCGGTTGTGGAGGAACTGCAGAAGGCTGGGTTTACAGTGCAGCAGCAGCTGAAACTGTCAGTCGAACTGTGGGAGAGCGTTACTAGTACTGAATTTCCAATACATTTGCTTGATAAAAAATATCAGACGTTGATAAGACTGGCCGTGGACAATAACGTCGGTCATCCAGTGAGTGTTGGTGGCCTAGAAGTGCATCCCTCCCTGCCGACGAGCACCGATGGAAGCCCGATTGATAATTCTGGTGGTTGGAGTACCACATCCCCAGCGGTGGATCCGAATCTGTCGCCAGGCAATATGTACAACAGTCCAGTTGACTATTCTCATATAATCGGCGCGGACTACAAGAGCGATGGCACACCCACTGGTGCTCATACGTTGTTGAATGGTGATGTGAGAATTGTGCCTGGATCTGCGTCAACGCCTGACCCATTTGGTGTCTATCTGGCACGGGTTGAAGTGCCTGATATAAAAAATCCAGGCCAGTGGATTGTTAAACCGGCCAGAGAGCATACAATGTTCCCTGCTGCATGGGATGAGGCACGAATCAGATCAGAGGTTGATGCTGCGTGGAATAGCCCGAAAAAAATTGTCACCGGCACTAGTTGGCGCTCAGAAACGCCGTCTGGAGTTAGTGTTCAAGGATACACATATCCAAGAGCGACGGTTTACCCTGTTTACAAACCTTAGTATTGAGGGCGCCTATGGAACTGAAGTTTTATTACGTGGCCGGGGGGATTTACCCTAACGTAGGGCGAATTTTTCATGCTGTGGCTGAGGTGTCTCCCGGACAGGATGATGCGCAACGCTACGAACTCTACGTATGTAGCACTCTGGGCGCTATCGCTCAGATTCCGCAGCAGTGTGATCGACTGTTGAGGGCTATTACATTGGTCGAGGAAGGTGCTCAGGTATCAATATCTGACGGGGCAAATGATGTCCTATTGAACATCGACTCTTCAGGTGTGCAGGTTGATATTCTGGTTAACGACGACTGGGTGGGACAGCCGGAGAGTAAGTTTACCTTGCAGGAATGGCGCATGGTCCTTGAGCAATGGAAGTACCTGCTGCAGCTGCCTAAAGGTTCTGATGAGGTTGTAATGGTGAAACTTCCATAGAAAAAATGGGCGGCGAAAAAGGAGGGGGGCGATTTGAATGACAGGAATGGAATAAGGGGACAGATTTATTTAAGTTTCATGTCCCGCTCCGATAAGTTTTATGCCTGTCTCAAGGCTAGCCCCCCGTCTTTTTCTGAAAGAGGGAAAAGGGACGGATTTATTTGTTTGCCCTGTCCCGCCCTGAACCATGTGCAAACCCATCTCAAATCTAAACAGCGACTACCAACTACCCCTTCACCCCATTCAGCAGCACCCCATAAGACTGCAAAAACTCCACCGTCCCATGAAAGATCAACCCGACGCCCATGGCCGAGACGAAGAAGCCGACGATGCGAGTCGCAGCGTCTATGCCTTGCGGGCCGATTTTATTGAGGATGCCCTTTGCGTAGACCAGTGACAGGTAGGTCGTGAACATGGTCGCGCAAATGGCCAGGGCCACTACGGTAAAGGACTGTACGGCGCGGTCGGAGTCTTTGATGGTGCTGGTCAGGCCGATCACGGTGGCAATGGCGCCGGGACCGAACATGATCGGCATGGCCATCGGGATGAAGGAGACGTCCGGGTTGCCTTTGCCGCCGCTGGGGATCAGGGAGTTGCCGGGCGAGGGAGCGAAGAGTTCGAAGCCGATTCGCATCAGGATCACCCCGCCGACTACACGGATCATGCTCAGCGGCACTTCAAACAGGCGCAGCAACATGTTGCCGAAGATCAGGAAGAAGAACATCAGCAGCAAAGCGTAGAGGCATGCCTTGCGTGCGACTCGGCGGTGTTCGGCGTCGTCCCTGTCTTGCAGCAGGCCGAGGAACACCGGTATGGCCTCCAGTGGATTGATGATCGCCAGTAAGGTCGAGAACATTCCGAGAAACAAGCTGACGTAGGAATTCATGGCGGTGCCTGTCGGGGAGGGGCGGTTGAATCAGCTTGTGTCTGTGTACTCGAACGACGCTCGGTAACTGTAGGACACATTTTGATCCTCAGGCTGCAATGGTCTTGCCGCAGACCAATAACCTTCCTCACCGGCAGGCTCGCGCTCATTGTTTTTATGAGTGGCAGCAACTCGGCAGCGCTTTCTCCTCGTATTTGTCGTGGTGCCGCACCCATTCCATGATTTCTTCCTCGTTGCGGCCCTTGGGCGTCAGGTCGAGGTAGTTGTAGGCGCCGACCAGCAGGTCGAGTCCACGGGCATAGGTGGAATAAGTGTGAAATATCTCGCCGGCATCGTTGCGATAAAACACGCTAAGCCCTGGGAGTTCTTCCTCGGCGCCGTCGGATTTTTCGTAGTTGTAGGTGGCTTTTCCGGCAGCGACGTCTTCCGCTCGGGCGGAGACGCCAAAGTCGTAGTTGAAGTCGCAACCTTCTGACGACACCCAGTCGAATTTCCAGCCCATGCGTTGCCTGAAGGCCTGGAATTCGACAAACGGCGCGTGCGACACCGCGACCACCGCCACGTCATGGTGGGCCAGGTGCAGGTTCGCGCCATCGATGTGGTCGGAGAGGAACGAGCAGCCGGAGCAGCCTTCGTCCCAGCCTTCGCCGAACATGAAGTGGTAAATGACTAACTGACTGTGGTCGCCAAACAGGTCAGCCAGTTTCAGTTCGCCGTTGGCGCCTTGGAAGTGGTAGTCCTTGTCGATTTTTACCCAAGGCAACGCCCGGCGTTCGGCGCTGAGTTTGTCGCGTTCCTTGGTGAAGGCTTTTTCGTGCGCCAGGTGTTGTTTGCGCGCGGCGAGCCATTCTTCGCGCGACACGACGGGATGATTCTGAATCTTCATGACGTTTTCTCCTGCGGGGTGCTGGGAGGTGGCTTACACAGCCTAGTCGTTCGGCCCGCGTGCATTTCGACAGGTCGCCGGTCGGTCGTTGCACAAACCCTGGCTGAACGGCTGCGCCCGCCATCGGTCACAACCTATGAAGGCCATCTCACTCTCTGGCTTGGAGGTTATTCAGGATGACGACTTATAACTGGGATTTGATTGAACGCTTGCTGCACGAAGTGCAAAACGCCGAGCCCAGCTTCACGCCACGCCCTTACGCCGAGCAATATGCGGCGGCGAAAGCGGCCGAAGGCGAGCAAACCGAGAACCTCGACCACCTGAAAGCGGTCGCTGGCGAGTACGAAAAGTTACTGCTGACGCGTGGTTACATCGAGTCTCGGCCTGAGGAGCAGGGCGGTACCGGCTCGAACTACATTTTGACGGCGCGGGGCTCGAGTTTATTGAGCCTGATCGACAGCAGCATTCCGGGTAACGACCATCCGCGGCAGGTGTTGGATGAGCAGGTGGATGCCTTGGATGAAGCGACATTTGATGAGGTGGCATCTAAGGCGCAGATTGCCTGAAGCCCCAAACACCCAATGTGGGAGCGGGCTTGCTCGCGAAAGCTGAGTATCAGTTAACGACGATGTCGACTGATGCACCGCCTTCGCGAGCAAGCCCGCTCCCACATTGGAACCCTGTTGGGCACTTAACCCTGTTTTGCCGCTTTCAGGCACTTCAAATCATTGAAGTCCTTCCTCACCCCATCGATCTTCTTCAACAGCCGCTGCCGTTGGGCTGGCGTGCTCTCGGCCATCAAATCCACGATCAATCCCCGCGCCTGGGCTTCGGTGTTGGCGTAGGCCTGACGATAAGCCGGTGTCCATAAACTCTCGCGATTCACCAGAAGCGTCTCGATTCTTTGTGGGAATTCGGGACTTTGTCGCTGCGCAACCGCCGCACTGAACTGTTTCTGCCAATGCACGCGGTTGGCGATCCATTGCGTGTTTTGGTCGCCCAAGGCATTCGACCAGGCGATCACCCGTTGTTCCTGCGTCGTGCTGAGCGGCCCGAGCCAGTCATCCAGACGTTTTTCCATGCGGTCCGCGCGTTCCTTGATCTGTTGATCAAGTGGCGGTTTGAGGTATTCGTCCTGACGCTTGCGTTGGTCCTTGGCGAAAGCCTCGTTCATCTCCGCGACTTGCTTGTCATCCAGCCCTTGCAGCAACTCTATGGCGGACGGTGTGATTTCCCGGGCGGTCTGGGCGATGGCGGCTTTGGCTTCCTGTGTGCGGGTTTGCAGCGCGGCGTCGGTGACCTGGTTGGTTTCGACCATCACCTGCAAGCGGTCGAGCCAGTCGAGATAGCCGGGCAGTTGCGTGGTGCAGTGCCAGCTCAGGTGCTCCTTGAGGCGTTCGTTGAACCAGCCTTTTTGCTCACCGTTCATGTCAAGGTAGTCGCTGAGCGTCCACGGAATGATCACGTCGAGGTTGCGATAGGCCAGGCCCACGCGGCTGCAGGCGCCGAGGGCGAGGCTGACGGTGATGATGATGGCGAGATGTTTCAACCAGCGCGACATGGGCGAATCCTTGCGAAGGCGTGGCTTCTTCAATTGGCTTCTCTATGTGAACGCAAGATGAGCGCGGCAGTTCAGCCGATCAATAGAATGCGCGTTCGGCCTTGAGGGTGACGAGGCCGTCACACTGGCTGTTGTGCCCGGAATAGGCGGAGCAGGCGCTGCCGCTGAGGTTTGAGTCGCTGTAGATCAGATCGAGGTCGACGCCCATGAATGGGCGTGAGAGCTGCACCGACCAATCAGTGAAACTGCCGACGTAACCCCCGTCGACGGACACCGGCGTGTTGAGCTGGTGGGTGGTGTATTTCATGCTGATCCCGATTCCGAACGGCTGATTGCCACCGAGATCGGCGAAGAGCGTGCTGTTCTGTTTGTCCGGGTCATTGCTGAACGCGGCGCCGAAACGACTGCCCAGAAAGGTCAAGCCACCGAATAGCTCTTGGCTGTCGAGCGTTTCTACCTTCGGGTAGCTGTAATGGATCATGCCGACTTCATAGCCGAGCGTATTGTCGAAAGGTTGTTTAAAGCCCAGGTAGGAATCGACTTCAAGATTGGCGCCAGGCGTGATTCCCATGCTCGGTGCCCATTGGCCCACGTAGAAACCGCTGTCGTGGCTGAGGTCGAGACCGCCGTGGAACGAGCCGGTGCTGGCAGGTTTGACCAACCCTTGCGCCATGCTGCGGCTGGGCGTGGTGCCGAGTTTCAGGTCGAAGTCGCCCAATTCACGCTGAAATACTTGCGCGTTGGCGACCGAGCACGACAGGAGGCTGGCGAGCAATAAACAGTAGGTTTTGAGCATGCGTCACTCCATTAACAGCGAGGGCAGGAGCAAAAATCTGCTGAAACGCTTGATCTAGACGTGTGCAAGCATACCGACGAAAACCCGGCATCGAGGGCCGTTCGTCTATTTCTGGAATATCGAGGGTGTGGGAGGGGTGTCGCGGGAGGGTTCCAGTCCAAGCGCTTCGAAGCTCAAAGCGCCTATGGACCAGTTAAAACGCCGTGTTACTTTTTGCCGAGCGTGATCTGCTTGGACGGGCCAAACGTCTGGCCGCTGACGCCTTTGGCAATTTGCTGGATTTCGCCACCGGACTTCAGGAACGCAGCGATCTGATTGTTGATCGATTCGCTGGTTTCAACGGCTGGAGCTGGCTTTGCTTTGCTGTTGGATGCTTTTACACGCATGGCGGCCATTAACCTGTAGAAAATTAACTTGGCCAGGCATCGTACAGGAAATACTTGACAATTGCTTGGCAAATATCCCCTCAAAATACAGATTGTACGGGCGTGATTGTTCGCCCGTTAATGTTCGAAATATCTCTCTAACCCACTGTTTTAAATAAGAACGTCATCGAAAAATATCGACGTTTTTCGAGGCTGAATCAGGCGTGAATGCCCCGGTCGGCCTGACGAGCGGCCAGCCCCTATCGGCGAAACCCTTGAAAAATAAGGCGTGCAGAACAATTTCTGCTGTCGCCGGGCTGGCCGCAGAAACGTAACGCACAAAACCGGGTAGAATGCCGCCACGCAATGAGGGTATTGGAAATGGCTTTAGTCGGGCGCTACAACAGTTTGCAAGTGGTTAAACACACTAACTTCGGTTTATATCTGGACGGTGGCGCGGAGGGCGAAATTCTTCTGCCCAATCGTTATATTCCCAAAGATATTCCCAGCGAAGATGAAGACTGGCTCAACGTTTTTATTTATCTGGACAGCGATGACAAACTCATCGCAACGACCGAAAAGCCGAAAGTTCAAGTCGGTGAATTCGCCAGTTTAAAAGTCGTTGAAGTCAACAGCATCGGTGTTTTCCTGGATTGGGGTTTGCCGAAGGACCTGTTGCTGCCGTACTCCGAAGAAAAGCGTCAGATGACCGCTGGCGAGTACGTTGTTGTGCACGTCTACCTCGACAAGCACACCCGGCGCATCACCGCGACCGCGCGTCTGGATCGCTACCTGGACAAGACCCCGGGGAATTACACGCCGGGCCAGGAAGTTGATTTGTTGGTGGCCGAAGCGACCGACATGGGCTTCAAGGCAATCATCAACAACAAGCACTGGGGCCTGATCCACAAGAACGAAATCTTCAAGTTCATGCGCGCCGGCAAAGAAGAGAAAGGCTTTATCAAAGAAGTCCGTGCCGACGGCAAGATCAGCCTGAGCCTGCAACCGGTAGGTGAAGAAGCGGCCACCAGTCTCAACTCGAAGATCCTCGCCAAGTTGCGTGAAAACAACGGCAGCCTGCCGGTCAGCGACAAAAGCGACCCGACGGTGATCAGCAGTCTGTTCGGCGTAAGCAAAGGCAACTTCAAGAAGGCTATTGGCGCGCTGTACAAGAATGGCCAGATCGTCATCCACGCGGATCGCATTGAACTAAGCTGACCTCGCGCCGGCCCCATGTAGGTCGCTCACATGGGGTTGGACTGCTATGAAAAAAGCGCTGTTGGCCTACGCGGGCACCTTGCTCGCGTTTCTCGTGCTCGACGGGCTCTGGCTCGGCGTGCTGATGGCCCCGACGTATCGGGCACTGCTCGGTGGCCTGATGCTCGATCAACCGCTGCTGGCCCCGGCGGCGGTGTTCTATCTTCTTTATGTGATCGGTTGTGTGGTGTTCGTGGTGTTGCCGGCGAATACCTGGCAGCGTGCCGCCCGGTTGGGGGCGTTGCTGGGGTTGGTAGCGTATGGCACGTATGACTTGAGCAACTGGGCAACGCTGAAAGGGTGGTCGGCGCAGTTGGCGTTGATGGACATGGCGTGGGGCGCGGTGGCGACGTGTGTTGCGTGCACCGTTGGGTTTTTGGCTGCGCGCAAGGCGTCTTGATCTGAGTTGTTTGCGATACGCCTTCGTCGGAACGCCGCCCGCAGCAAGCCCACCTCGGGGACGCAATCGGACATATAAAGGTCCCTTGCAGGCGGCAATTTCTGGCCATCTGGTTAATAATCGACGGCATGATTTTTCGCCCCCAGCCTCGCGCCGGGGGCTTTGCTTTTTACTGTCGAGTCACTGCCATGGATTGTTTGATCGAGGTGTCACGGTGAGCGCCAGCCGGCGTAGCGCCGACGGATTCGCCCTGCAAGTGATGATCGGGTTGTGCCTGATCTGGGGCATACAACAGGTGATGATCAAGTGGGCGGCGCCCGACATCGCGCCGGTCATGCAAGCGGCGGCGCGGTCAGGCATTTCCGCGTTGCTCGTAGGATTGCTGATTTGCTGGAAGGGCGGCTGGGAGCAGGTCGGCGTCACCTGGCGTGGCGGTTTGCTGGCCGGCGCGCTGTTTGGTCTGGAGTTTTTCTTCATCTCCGAAGGCTTGCAACTGACCACTGCGGCGCACATGTCGGTGTTCCTCTATACCGCGCCCATCTTCACTGCGCTGGGCGTTCATTGGCTGTTGCCGAGCGAGCGTTTACGGCCGCTGCAATGGCTGGGAATCCTTCTGGCTTTCATCGGAATTGCCATCGCGTTTGCCGGTGGCGTGTCCTGGGACAATCTTGATCGCCGCATGTTGATGGGCGATGCGCTGGGCGTGCTGGCCGGAGCGGCGTGGGGCGCGACCACCGTAGTAGTGCGCGCCTCGCGTCTGTCTGAAGCGCCAGTGACGCTGACCTTGTTCTATCAACTGATCGTCGGTTTCGTCGGGCTGATGCTGATCGCGATACTCAGCGGACAGGTCACTCACGTCAGCCTGACCGCCGTGGCGGTGGGCAGCGTGTTGTTTCAGGGGCTGGTGGTGTCGTTCTTCAGCTACCTGACCTGGTTCTGGCTGCTGCGTCGTTATCTGGCAGCGAACCTGGCGGTGTTTTCGTTTATGACGCCGTTGTTCGGCGTCACGTTCGGGGTGGTGTTGCTGGGTGAAGAACTGAGCTTCAACTTCGTCATCGGCGCGGTGCTGGTGTTGCTCGGTATCACCTTTGTCAGCGCTGAGCAGTGGGTGCGCCGCCGTTTGCGCAAAGCGCTCGGCCAGCACTGACGGGGCTCAGCAACAGACCACCGGCGATCAGCAATCCGCTGCCCGCGAAGATCAGCGCCGGCTGTAAACCGCCGCTGAAATGGCTGCTGGTGGCGGCCAGTAATGGCCCGGCGAGCTGGCCCATGGCGAAGCAAGCCGTGAGCAAGCCGGCATTGCGTTGGGCAGTGTGCGGCGCCAACTCCCGGGAACGTTGCATCACCAATTGCATGCAGGCCAGGAACGGCGTGCCGCAGAGGATCACGCCCAGCGCCAGGCCCGGGCCACTGCCCAGCAGGCAGGCAAACACCCCGGCGGCTTGCAGCCATAAGGTCGCCATCAGCCAATGGCGCGTGCCGTTAGGGTGAGGTCGACGCAGACTGACTAGCACGACACCGAGCGCCGATGCCAAGCCGAAGCATGGCCAAAACAGGTCGGCCTGCCATTGGCCGTGGAACTGCGCGCTGGCCATTTGCGAGAGAAACGTCGCCGGGATGATGTAGCCCAATCCGTACAAGCTGTAGATCAGACCCAGACGGCCAATGCCTTGATTGCCCGAGGTATCGGCGACCGGTGTGGCGGACACGGTGACCGACGGTTGCGGCAGGATCGGCAGGATTGCCAGCAGCATCACCAGCGCGACGAAGGCATACACCAACCACAATGTCGCTGAAGTCTGTTGCAACAGGTTCGAGCCCAGCGCCAACAGCCCTGTCAGAAAAATCCCCAAGCCCGGTCCGGCGAATACCAGCGCGCCCAATCGAGGTCGACCGGCGGCCGCAGCCAGTGGCTGACTCAGCGCGGTGATCATTACCAGCACCCATGCGCTGGCCACGCCGGTGCCGAAGCGCAGAATCAGGTGCGACCAGAAGCCGTTGGCCCAAAACGATGCCAGAGTCAGCAGCACACACAGCCACAAACCGCCCAGCAGCCGTCGACGGATTTGCTCGGGCCGCCGCGAGAACATCGCGTCCACTGCACCGACGAAGTAGCCAAGATAGTTGGCGGCGGCGATCAGACCGGCGGCGGTCAGGTCGACCTGACCTTCACTGAGCAAGTGCGGCATCTGTGGCGTCAGGGCGAAACGCCCGATACCCATGGCCATCATCAAGGCGATAAAACTGGCGAATAAGCGAATCAGCGGGGACATGGTCTGAATTCCGTCGAAGGATCAATGACCGTAAGGCTAGGACTGATTGACTTTCTTTTAAAATGAATAATAGTGAGTGACTTGTTCTGGTTTGGAGAATGGCGTGGAGTTCAGCCAATTGCGGATCTTTCAGGCGGTGGCGGAGGAAGGCTCGATTACGCGCGCTGCCGAACGTCTGCACCGAGTGCCGTCGAACCTGTCGACGCGGCTAAAACAGCTTGAAGAGCAGCTCGGCGTAGAGCTTTTCGTCCGTGAGCGTCAGCGTTTGCAGTTGTCGCCTGCGGGAAAAGTCCTGCTGGACTACACCGCCAAGCTGTTCGCCCTACGTGATGAAGCCAGTGCGGCCGTGCAGGGCGGGCAACCGGCCGGGGACTTTGTGCTAGGTACCATGTACAGCACGGCGGCGATTCATCTGCCGGCATTGCTGGCTCGATATCACCGCACGTACCCGGCGGTGAACCTGCAAGTGCAGTCCGGGCCGAGCGGCGAATTGCTCGAGGGTTTGCTCACCGGCCGCCTGGACGCGGCGTTGGTGGATGGCCCGCTGCAACTGGCGGGGCTCGACGGTGTGCCGTTGTGCGACGAACGGCTGGTGCTGATCAGCGAAGCCGATCACCTGCCGATTCTAAGTGCGCGGGATGTCGAAGGGCGTTCGGTATTTACCTTTCGGCAGGGGTGTTCCTACCGCATGCGCCTGGAGGCGTGGTTCGCGCACTATCACGCAGCGATGGGGCGGGCGATGGAGATCGAGTCCTATCCGGGCATGCTCGCCTGTGTTATCGCTGGCTCGGGTGTGGCGCTGATGTCGGAGTCAATGCTCGCCAGCCTGCCGGGCCGCGAGAGCGTGGCGGTGCACCCGTTGGCCGAGCCCTTCGCCCACGCGACAACGTGGCTGATGTGGCGCAAAGGCATGCTCGGGGCCAACTTGAATGCGTGGATTGAACAGCAACAAGTGGTTTATCCCTCGGCGCCGACCCAGGCTCAGGACACAGCTTGAACTATTGGTCAGGGAGCTTGATCAATTCAGTAACAGATCATTGCGGAATTGGGTGAGCATTGCGTAGGACTTCGGACTATTATCAGTGCGAAGTGGCTACAGAATTCAAGCCGCTCGGCACTACCCTGAAGGGGGCACCATGAAAGAGAAAATCCAAAACTGGCTGC
>NZ_JBNNWE010000014.1:0-83145 GCF_050280905.1 Pseudomonas sp. NPDC086278 | reverse complement strand
TTTGCCCGAGTCATGGGCAATCGACAGCTGTTGCTGCTGTTCAGGGTTCAGCGGGCCGTCCAGCGAGAGTGCAATCATTCCCAGCAGGCCGTTGAGCGGCGTGCGGATTTCATGGCTCATGTTGGCGAGAAATACCGAGCGTGCTTCGGCCATATCCAGCGCGGTGCTGCGGGCGACTTCAAGTTCCTGATTGGACTGGCTGAGCCTGGTATTAATGGCCTTGAGCTCGGCGGTGCGGGCCGAGACGATGTTTTCCAGTTGCGCGAGGTAATCGGTGAGACGGTTTTCGGCGTTACGCCTTTGCTGGATTTCGGTGGCGATGTTTTCGAACTGTTGATTGGCAACCTTCACCAGCACGCCTATTTCGTCGTTGGTGTGCCCGGCCGGACACTCCAGTGTGGTCGGTTCCGCACTGCGCGGATCGCGGCCACTGAGTTCGCGAATGACCCGCACCAGCGGCTTGGTCAGCATCACGTAAAACAACGCCAGCAAAATACCGGTCAGGATCAGGCTGCGGGCGAAGCCATTGAGCAGTGTCACTTCAGCCCGGCGCAGGAAACGGCTGCCGAAGGCGTAGGTGTCGACTTCCAGTTGCAAGGTGCCAAGGGATTCGTCTGGCAAGTGACCGAGAAAGAGCCGGTCTTCGAACCTCCGATGGGCTCCGAACAGCGAGTCGCTGATCACCCGATAACCGCTTTGCAAAGTCGGGCGTTTGACGCTGGCCAGCACGGTATTGTTGTTGTCGGTCAGTTTGGCGCTGATGATTGCTGGCGAATGCAGCAAGCCCATGGTCAGTTCCTGGGCCAGTTCGGCGTCGATGTTGTAGGCAATGCGCGAGGCCGGGTTATGGCTGATTTCCAGCAACGACAGGATTTCACGGTTGATGGAGGCGTCTTCGCTGGCATAATCGATGCCTATTTGCAGCAGGCTGAGCAGCGTGCCCAGAATGAAACCGACCAGCACAGTAAGCCTGGCTTGCTTGTAGGACAGCCGGTGGGTGAACTTGATATCCATGGGGTGTTGAACCACTTCCGTTTCCCTTCGCTGCTCAAGCATAGTCGATCATGCATGGATACCGATGTTCCCACGAGCCTTTGCGTGGCAAGGGATGAACCGGGCATCGAACGCTGTGTTTCGTCGCTGTAACGCCATCATTACTGTGAACGTGCCCGAGGAGAAGACGTGGATTCCCGATTGAATGCTTTTCTTGAACGCGCCGATGCCGTTCTGGCCCGAATCGAACCGTTGCTGCCTGCACCTCGGCAGTCCATCGACTGGACGCAATGCCTGGCTGCGCGCTGGCAACGCGAGGGGCGCAGCGGGTTTCTGCTGCCGCTGGAAGTCAGCCTCGACATGCGCCTGTCGGACCTGATTGGCGTCGACCGACAACTGGAGCAACTGGGGCGCAATACCCAACAGTTCATCGACGGCATGCCGGCCAACCACGCGTTGCTCTGGGGTTCGCGCGGCACCGGTAAGTCGTCGCTGGTGCGCGCCTTGCTCGCCGAGCACGCCGAAGCCGGCTTGCGGCTGATCGAGATCGAACGCGATCACCTGGCCGACCTGCCGCGCGTGGTGGAGCAAATCGGCAAACTGCCTCAGCGTTTCGTGCTGTTCTGCGATGACCTGTCGTTCGAGTCGGGCGAGGGCGACTATCGAGTGCTTAAAAGCGTACTCGACGGCTCTCTTGAGCAGGCGCCGGACAACGTTCTGCTGTACGCCACCTCCAACCGTCGCCATTTGGTGCCGGAGAAAGAGAGCGATAACGAAAACTGGAAACGCGTCGACGGCGAATTGCATCCTAGCGAGGCCGTTGAAGACAAGATCGCGTTGTCGGACCGTTTCGGCCTGTGGCTGTCGTTCTATCCGTTTACTCAGGAGCATTTCCTCAACGTCGTCGAGCACTGGATCGGTCAACTGGCCGACAAGGCCGGCCTTGATTGGCAGCGCGACGAAGAACTGGACATCCTTGCGGTGCGCTGGGCCACGGGGAGGGGCAATCGCAATGGACGTTGCGCGTATCAATTTGCCCGCTATTGGGTCGGGCTCAAGCTGTTGGAGCACAAAGCATGATCGATTTACAGAAGAGCGGCCAAGGGCTGGAAGGTTACGGGATGTTGTGGGCGCAGCTGGAGTCGTTGCTGGCGGACGAGCGTGACTTCATTGCGAACGCCGCGCAGTTCTCGGCCTTCCTGTACAACCAGCTCGATGATCTGAACTGGGCCGGTTTCTATCTCAATCGCAATGAAGAGCTGGTGCTGGGCCCGTTTCAGGGGCAGATCGCCTGCGTGCGGATCCCGTTCGGCCGGGGTGTGTGCGGCGCAGCGGCGGCGACGTTGAAGACTCAGCGGGTCGAGGACGTCCATGCGTTCCCCGGCCATATCGCTTGCGACAGCGCTTCGAACAGCGAACTGGTCGTGCCACTGGTCAAGGAAGGGCGCCTGATCGGCGTACTGGACCTCGACAGCCCGATGCTCGGCCGTTTTTCGGCCGAAGATCAGGCCGGCATTGAACAATTGGCGGCGATTTTTCTGCGTCTGACCGACTGCTGATCATGCCTTCAGGCCGGCCTTGGTCAGCAGGCTCGACGGGTCGACGGCGTCAATCTGCTGCGGATCGAGAAATCGACTGGCGTATTGCAGGTAGATCGCTTCGTTGATGAACAGTCCGAACAGGTCCGGGTCGATGTGGGCGTCACGGCACATGGTGGCCATGATGCCCAGCGCTTCGCTTAATGATTTGGCTTTCTTGTAGGGCCGGTCGGCGGCGGTCAGCGCCTCGAAAATATCGGCAATCGCCATCATCCGGGCCGGCAGGCTCATCTCTTCACGCTTCAACCGTTTGGGATACCCGGTGCCGTCCATTTTTTCATGATGGCCTCCAGCGATTTCGGCAACGTTGTTGAGGTGTCCGGGAAACGGCAGGTGGCTGAGCATCAGGATCGTCTGCACCATGTGGTGATTGATGATGTAACGCTCCTCTCGGGTCAGCGTGCCTCGGGTGATGCTCAGGTTGTAGAGCTCGCCCCGGTTGTACTTGTGGCGGGGCACATCGAGCTTGAACCCCCACGGATTGTCTTCGGGGATCAATTCGCTTTCGATGCGTTCGAGCAAGTGCTCGGGCTTGTCCGCCAGCAGCTGCTCGCTGACCGGAAGGGTTGGCGCAGGCACGCGTGCCTGTCGGCGATTTTCTTCCCAGGACACCCCCAGGCGATCATCCAGGGTGCGGACCCACGTACGCTGAGCGATGCCGCCCAGGCGTTGCAGGTCGGCCTCCGCCATGGCCTCGCTGCCCAGATTGCAGTGCGCGACGAACGCGAAGTCGTCGTCCAGCTCGCCAAGGTGCGAATTGCGCAGTTCGGCCAGGTGTTTTTCGTCGCCGCCCAGAGCGACAGCCTGCCAATAGTTGATCCAGGCATCGCGTTTCAGGACTTCGAAGCGGGTGCGAATTTCGTGGATGCGGTCGTTCAGGGTTTCCAGCTTGGTGGCCTTGTCGACCACGTATTCCGGCGTGGTGACCTTGCCGCAGTCGTGCAGCCAGGCCGCAATGTGCAGCGCCTCCCACTCGTCGTCGGTAGGTTGATAACCGCTGAACGCCGGTGCCTGGCTGTCGGCCGCCGCGTGCGCGAGCATCAACGTCAGCTCTGGCACCCGTTGGCAATGGCCTCCGGTGTAGGGGCTTTTGGCATCGATCGCGCCGGCAAGCAGCTGGATGAATGAGTCCAGCAATTGCTTCTGCTTGGCTTGCAGGCGCTGACTCTCAATACTCACGGCGGCCGCGCCAGACACCGCCTGGAGAAATGCGATGCGGTCGGGTCGCAGTTTTTCGAGGTCATTCTGTGCGCCGCTGTCCGCCAGCAACAGCACCAGCAGGCCCACGGTTTCATCGTGACGATTGTGCAAGCGGATACCAATCAGATGAACGCGCGGGCATTGCAGTGCCAGCAGCACCTTGCGCAAATCCTCCGATTGTTCGAAGCCCAGGTTCGTGACGACGTTGTCGGTGTTCGCCAGCTGTTGCATCCATTGAGGGCTATCAAGGGACTGAAGGTCGTGGCTTTGAAGATCAAAGGCTGACAATTCCTGGGGCGCTTCGTTGATCACCAGGCCATGGGGCTCCATCCGGTCGCTGTCGTGCTCACGCAGGTAAATCAACCCAGCCTGGGCTTGACCGATCTTCACCGTTTCAAACAGCACCCGCTGTAACAGCGGCGCGAAACGGGTTTCGGCGCTCAGGCTATCGGTGATCTGGAAGAAGCTCCCCAGTGTGTCTTTCATGCGTGCCATCGACACGCTCAATTGATCGACTTCCAATACCGGCGAGCGGCGACTGGCGGGAAAACTGAAATCGAAGCTGCGAATCGCATCCGCCTCCTGCACCAGCGAACGCAGGGGTTTGACCAGGATTCTTGAGGTCAGCCATCCCAGCGGCAGACACAACAACAGTGTCGCCAGAGTGATCAGCGCACCTTGCCAGCGCGTCCGGTAGGCGTCTGTCAGCAATTCGTCCTCCGGCACCAGCAACGCCAGTTGCAGTCCCTTTGGACCTCCCTCCGGCATACTGCTAAGCGCCGAGATCCATTCGCGTCCGTCGGCATTCAGGCGATTTCCTTCGGGAGGCGTTTTCAGCAGCGCGCCGAGACCGGGGCTCAGGTCGGCAGCCTTGATCAGGCGGGCGGTCTGGTCGTCAATGATCAGTTTGTTGCTGTCGGGATAGGCAACGGCATTGCCGTCGGCATCGAACAGGACGATCTCGGTGTGAGGAGTCACCACGTGTTTAGCCAGGGTTGCCGAGAGTTCGGCCAGCGTCAGGTCCGCGCCCAGCACCGCATCGTCGCCACTGCGTCG
Source organism: Pseudomonas sp. NPDC086278 (assembly GCF_050280905.1). Lineage (NCBI taxonomy): Bacteria > Pseudomonadati > Pseudomonadota > Gammaproteobacteria > Pseudomonadales > Pseudomonadaceae > Pseudomonas > Pseudomonas sp. NPDC086278. The sequence continues at coordinate 78,298 of NZ_JBNNWE010000014.1, read as the reverse complement.
GGCTAACGTCGTGCCCACGTTGTGGGTGGAGAAAAAGACGTAGGGTTCGGTGGTGATCTGGCTCGTGCCGCTGCGGGCGCTGGTAAACCAGGCACGGTTGCGAGGGGCGTAGGTTTCGTCGGGATACTGCTGACGGTTGATGAGCGCCAGATCCTGATCGAAAAACAACGCCTGAGAGCGAATCTGCCTGCTGCTGTGCTCAATGCTCCACACCTGAAACGCCGCCATTTGCGGCGCCTTCACTTTGATTTTCAGCGCAGCGGTTCGCAGCGGACGAACCATGAAAAAGTCGCCATTGCCGTAGCCCACGTACAACGACGCCAGGTTGGGGTTGTCGTTGAGCGACTGGCTGAAGGGTTTGAGTAACGCCAGGCGTTGCTCCAGGTCAGGCGCCTGAACCCCCGGGTTGTATACCAGCAGGCTCAGCAGGTGGCGGATCGGTTCGTAAGTGTCTTGCAGATCTCGCCGAACATCCTGCTCGATACGGTCAAACAACTTTTCGCTGCTGGAAAAAATGATTTGCGTGGTTTGCCGGTAATTGAAAATACCCAGCACGGTGCCGGTCAGCAAAAGCAGGAAAGTAAACATCACACTGATATGGACGTGCAGAGGGAACCGGCGTTGTTCCGGGCGCAGTGGGCTGGGCATTACCGGTCTCTCCATGATGTTTAACACACTGCTTAGCGTCCAAGCATAGTTAAGGCCCCACCATTCTGCTTCGGTCGTTGATACCTATTTGTTGTTGCAGTGCGTGCTCCAGATCGAGCATGGCCTGGTCCATAGCCTTGGTGCAGTCGGTCACTTCGTCAGGGCGGAAGGTTTCATGACAGGCTTTTTCGAGCGCCTCGCAGCTGTCGATTACTCGGGAGGCCTGGACAATGCGCGCCGCGCCCTTGATTTTGTGGGCAACGTCCAGAAATGACTGACGATCCTTCGATTGGGACAATGCCAGCAATTCCTGGCGGTCCAGGCGATTGCTTTTGAGCAGTTCGGACAGCAGACGCTGGTCCATTGCCGGGTTTCCACCCGTTAAAAGGTGCAAACCTTCAAGACTGAACGCCGGCGCGCGCGGGGGCGGATCGATGCTTTCGACCCATTGACTCAAAGCCGTCAGGCTCAGGGGTTTGAACAGGCAATCGTCCATTCCGGCCTGCTTGCAGCGGTGGATTTCCTCCGGTTGTGCGTTAGCGGTGAACCCCAGCACCTTGCACGGCGTGCGCTGTGTTTGCCGTTCGTGGAGGCGAATGGCGCCGGCCAGTTCGTAGCCGTTCATGATAGGCATGTTGCAATCGACAATCACCAGATCAAACGCCCCGTTACTCCACGCCTCGAACCCCTGGGCGCCATCCTCCGCGTCGCTGAAACGGTGCCCCAGGAATTCCAGCTGCTGGCACATGAGCAAGCGATTGGCGGGATGATCGTCGATCACCAAAACGTTGAGCGGGACTGAGTTGATGAGGACGTCTGACTCCGTGGCTTGAGCCATCCGGGCGGGTTCCAGTGATGAAAGCTCGAGTGAGATCCGGACTTGAGTGCCGACGCCTGTCTGGCTGCTCAATTGCAGGCTGCCGCCCATCATTTCGCAGAGGTTACGGCTGATCACAAGGCCCAGGCCGGTTCCTCCTCTCGGCGAATGCCCGGAATGGGCCACCTGGGTGAACGGCTCGAACAGTCGTTGCTGGTCCTGTTCGCTGATCCCGGCTCCGGTGTCTTGAACGCTCAACTGCAAACGGACACGATCCGGTTGGTCGCCTGGTTGCAGCTCGACCAGAATCTTCACTTGCCCCTGCTCGGTAAACTTGATGGCGTTGCTGACCAGGTTCGACAGCACCTGTTTGAAGCGCATGGGGTCCAGCAGGACATCGTAGGCAGGTTTGGCGGGGCTGAACGTCAGCGACAGGCGAAGATTCTTTTGCCGGGCGAGCCCGTCGAAGATCCGCACGACCGAGGCTACCGTTTCAGGCAGGTTGACGCGTTCCGGGCTGAGGCTCAGGCGCCCGGATTCGATGCGTGCAATATCGAGAATGTCGCCGATCAGTTCCAGCAGGTCTTTTGCCGACCGATACGCGACATCGATGGCCGGGCGATCCGGATGGCTGTGATCGATACGCTTGAGGGTCAGTTCGAGCATGCCGATGATTGCATTCATCGGAGTGCGGATTTCATGGCTCATTGTGGCCAGAAAGGTGCTTTTGGCTCGATTGGCTTCATCGGCCCGTTCCTTGGCTGTACGCAGGTCATCAAGGAGTTGGCGCCGATCGCTGATGTCGATCCAGCCGCCAATAATGCCTTTCACTTCACCGCGCGAGTCCCGATACGGCAATATCCAGTGATAAATCGTCAGCCTGCGTCCACCGATATGCAGCGGTCGGTCACGAATCAACGGCGTCCCTTCCGTCACAACGCGCTGGTAGTCAGCCTGATATTCACGGGCTTCGAACGAATTGTTCAGGGCGCCCTGCATCACGCTTTTTCCGATAACGTCTTCGCGTTTGGCGCAGAAGGCTTCCAGGTAACTTTCATTACAGCTTTGTAGCACCCCCTGACGGTCACGAACGTAGATCGGATGAGGCGTTCCGTCGACCAGCGATCGCATGAACTCGAACTGATCGTTCAGTGCACGCTCGGCGGCCTGACGCTCTTTTATCTGGCGGCGCATGTAGGCGTTCCACGCCACCGAAATCAGCAACAACGCGCCAACGCCAAAAACGATCTGGTAAAAGAGCCGGTGGTAGTTGCGCCAGGTGTTTTGCGTCGCGGACGAATAACCACGCCAGCGGCTGTTGATGATGCCCAGTTCTTCCGGCGAAATGCTCAGCAGTGCCTTGTCGAGAATGGTCCCCAGTTCCTTGGCGTTTCGTCCGGTTGCCAGGGAAAATGCCGCTTGTTTCGTGCCGATGGTGGTGCTGATTTGAAGGGTGTGCTCGAAGACTTGTGACGAGATGAAGTAGTTGGCAACCACCAGCGAGTTCACCGACCCTTCTGCGTGGCCGTCGTCGAGCAATTCCACGGCACTGAACGTGTCTGGGGTTTCGATCAGGTGAATATGCGGAAATTCACGGCGCAGGTAATCGACCAGCGGATTGCCCTGGGCAATCGCCAAGCGCTTACCGGAAAATTGCGAGAGATTTGCCGGGCTGTCAGCGGCCTTGCGAGTCAACAGGACAAACGAGTTTTCCAGATAGGGTCGACTGAAGTTCAAGGTCTTTTCACGCTCGGCGGTCGGGAGCAGGGCGGCGATCAGATCAGCTTGATGGGTACTGATTTGCTGGACCATCTCGTCATCGCTACGACTGCGATGGACCTCGAACCGCAGGCCGGTACGCAATCTGATCAGTTCGAGCAGGTCTGCGGTCACGCCGCGAAAGTGTCCTTCACTGTCAAAAAATGTCAGTGGCGCTAACGCTTCATTGACCACCACGTGAACTATCGGATGCTGCGCCAGCCAGTGTTGTTCGCGCTGAGTAAGTTGCAGTTTTTGATCGGTAAGAAGAATGTCGCTGCCAGCACTCCAGCGTTTGGAAATGTGTTCGCGCTCGCTGGCCGGGATGGCCCGAAGCAGGGTGTTGATGATGCTAAGCAGCTCTGGGTTGTCCTTGTGGACGGCAAAGCTGAAACCGTGAGCTTCGTGCTGACCGAAGTTGGCCATGCGGATGTTGTTCAGGTAGCCCTTGTTAATCATGTAGTGGGTTGAAATGGTGTCACCGAGGAACACATCGGCTTGGTCAAACGCCACCGCATTGATTGCATTCTGGTAGGAGGGATAGGAGGTGATGATTGCCTTGGGGTACAAGGCCCTGACTTCTTCCTGTGGCAAATAGTGATACACCATGCTCAGCCGCAAGCCCGCAAGGCCATCGCTCAAGGAGCGGGTTTCGCCTTCCCGAGTGACCAGCACTGGCTGATCCACGGCGTAGGGCGCGGAAAGAACAATATCGGCGTTGCGCGCTTCGAAGCCATTGGCGCTACCGAGCATATCGACCTCACCTTTTTCCAGGGCAATGATTGCATCGCCCCGGGAGGCGTAGCGCTGAACCTTGACCGGCAGGCCAGTGGCAGTGCCCAGGATCCCTGCATAGTCGGCGGTAAAGCCTTCATAGTCGCGCCCGCTGAGGGTCATATCGAACGGCGGGTAATCAGGCGCCGAAGTGCCCAGGATCAATTCTCTTTTGTGGCTGATCCATTTTCGTTGTGCTGCATCCAGTTGGACGTCCATGTCCCCGACCCTTGAACGACTTAACAGGGTGTACTTCTCGCTGGCAGCCTGCGCTTGGCACACCGAAGTGCTCAGGCATACTGCCGCGATCAACAGTATCAGATAGTCCTTCAAACGACTGGGCATCCTGTTTCTCACACTAATGCGTTGCGTTTAGCCATGTCGATGAGTTCAACCAGTGATTTGGCTTTGAGTTTCTGCATAAGACGTTTTTTATAAGTACTGACTGTTTTGTTACTCAGGAACATCCCTTTGGCAATTTCCTTGTTGGTACGGCCTTGGGCAAAAAGTTGCAATACCATTAGTTCTCGGTCGTTGACTGACTTGAACAGTTCCAGGTCGGCATACCTTGCCTCATCGCCTCGAGCGGGATTCAAAGCCTGACTCGGGAAGTAGTTGTAACCGGAAAGTACCGCCTTGATTGCGCTCACCAGTTCGCTGAGGTCCTCCTGTTTGCAGACATAGCCCGATGCGCCCGATTGCATGCAACGAATACCGAAAAGAGTCGGACACTGTGCGGTTAAAACTAATGTTTTCAGGGGCGTACTCATTGCGTTGAAACGTGACAGGACCTCCAGTCCGTCCAGTTTGGGGATGCTGATGTCGAGAATGACCAGGTCGGGCATGCATTCGCGAACCATCTGCATCGCATCGACGCCATTGTCAGTTTCGCCGACGACTTTATAACCCTCATGTTCAAGCAACATTCGGACGGCAAGACGGATGACAGGGTGATCGTCGACAATAAAAACAGAGTTCATAATCAAATCCCATACGCGCTCGAATAAAGCGGGCACCTTAGCTCAGATAGTTGCGGTGCCGCATGAACCGACAAGGCTGTAGCAGTGATATAGGACAAATCCTACAAATGAAGAAGAATTGGCCTACGCCTCAACTAGGTTTCGCATGAGGAAGGGGGGAATTATTGTATGTGCGCCATGGATATAAATGGCTGCTTTATTAAAGTTGGATTGTGTTGTTTTGGCAGCTCATGTATTGGAGTGCGGTGCATTCTTAATATGATGTTAGGGTCAATTGTTTTATAACTTCCGATTGTTTCGGTGATTGACCAACTTGCTCCTCGCGCATCGTGCCGGGTCGTCAGACGCTATTGCGCTGTCATCTAGCTAGATACAGTCACGGGGTTCAGACACGTCGACCGTTTAATCAGCCGTTGATGATGCTCTGCGTCGGTTTAATAGAGTGTTCAGGGGCGGCTGAAACTTGGATCGTACGGCGGCGTTTCGAGCGACTACGGTGCCCCAGCCGCTCGAAGCCATCGAGGCGGCTGAGACAGGGTTTCAGCCGTGGCTTGAACGGCCGGTCATTTCCAGGGCCATTTCACTTGCGTAACTGTCGGTCATCCCGGCGATGAAATCGATCATGCGCAGGAATGAAGTGTGCAATGGGCCATTCGGATCTGGCGCATTGTTGCCCAGCAAATCGAGTATCCGCCGGCTCTTGAAGGATGGCGTGCGCCCGTCATGTTGTTCCAGCGCGGCGCCACAAAACGCATTGAGCAGAATTTCCAGGGTCGTGTAGGCGCCAATTTCGTGCAGGGTTTTGCGCTTGTCCTGGAAGATTTTTTTGCGCGCCATGTCCTTGGCATTCAACACGCAGCGCTTGGCCGGGCCGTGCATGTGCTCTACCAGATCGCCCGGCAAGGTGCCGGCGAGCAGCGCGTCCTGTTGCTCGACGAATGCCTGGGCTGCGGCATTGGTCAGGTGTTCGATGGCTTTACCGCGCAGGATCGCCAATTTGCGTCGACGCGAGTCCTGAGGGCCCAACTGCCGATAGGTTTCCGGAAGATCGTCGCCCACCAGATCCAGCAGCAGCGACTCGACTTCGGCGTACTGCAACAACTCCATTTCCAGGCCGTCTTCCAGGTCGATCAGCGCGTAGCAGATGTCATCGGCGGCCTCCATCAGGTACACCAGCGGATGGCGCGCCCAACGCTGTTCCTCCAGTTGCGGCAGGCCGAGTTTTTGCGCGATCTGCTCAAGCAATGGCAGTTCGCTCTGATAACAGCCGAATTTGTGTTTTTTATAGCCCAGTGAGTCGGCGTGCTTGGCGGTCCAGGGGTATTTCAGATAGGTGCCGAGTGTGGCGTAGGTCAGCCGCGTACCGCCATCGAACTGGTGATATTCCAGTTGGGTGAGTACTCGAAAACCCTGGGCGTTGCCCTCGAAATTGAGGAAGTCATTGCGTTCGACTTCGCTCATTGCATCGAGCCAGCCGCGTCCGGCGGCTTGCTGGAACCAGTGCCGAATCGCGTCTTCGCCAGAGTGCCCGAACGGTGGATTGCCGATGTCATGGGCCAGGCAAGCCGATTGCACCACCATCCCCAGATCGCTGGGCTCGCACCAGTCGGGCAGGGCGCTGCGGATGGTCTCGCCGACGCGCATGCCCAGCGAACGGCCGACGCAGCTGACTTCCAGCGAGTGGGTAAGGCGCGTGTGGATATGATCGTTGCTGGTGACCGGATGAACCTGGGTCTTGCGTCCGAGGCGGCGAAAAGCACCCGAGAAGATGATCCGGTCGTGGTCTTTGTGAAAAGGGCTGCGGCCAAGTTCTTCCGGGCTGTGCACGGGCTTTCCAAGGCGTTCGCGGGTAAGCAGGGTCTGCCAATCCAAGGCTGATCTCTCCGTCTGGTGACTGTTGCCCTAGCTTCCCGGTTCAAGCGAGTGCCTGCAAGCGGAACTAGAGCCCGGCTGCGTCGATGTCGATCAGGAGCAGTCGCTCGCCGTTATCGAAGAATTGCCCGGCAGTGAGGCAGTATTGATTGCTGGTGGCATCGCGGTAGGTATTGGAGAGCGTCAAGCGACGTTCGTCCCAACCTTCGGCCAGCAGGTGATAGAAGTACGGGCGCCATGACCAGTTATGGCCGAGGTAGCGGTTATCGGCCTCCCAGCCGTTGTTACGCCATTCAAGATTCGGCGTGAGCTGCGTGCCGTGACGGTCGCACTGATAAAAGCGCAACAGCCAGGGGAAAGCGTCCAGTTGCGGCAATGCGCTAAGCGGCGCTCGGGCCTGGGCCCAGGCTTGCAGAATGGCCATCAATTCGCTGAGCTGTTGGCGCATGCTCATCAAACGACCGCGCTCAGTCAGTTTCTGCTGAACATAGCGCTGGCGCAGTTGCGCGAAGCGTTCGACAAAAGCATCGGTGGCAAAGAAGTCCGCTTGTGCCCGGGCGAAGAGAAACCCCTGCACGTAGCGAGAGCCGCACTCCAGGGCAAAATTCAATTGAGCTTCGGTTTCCACGCCCTCGGCGATAATCCAGCACCCGGTTTTCTCCGCCATTTGTGCCAGTGCTTTGACCACGTCGCTGCTGGGCCCGCCGAGTGCGGCGGCCTGGAACAGACGCATGTCAAGTTTGAGGATGTCCGGTTGCAAGGCGAGCACGCGATCGAGCTGCGAATAGCCGGCGCCGAAATCATCGATGGCGATTCGCGAACCGGCCTGTCGATAACGCGCCACGACGTCGGCCAGACGCTGAATGTCACCCCCCAACTCGGTGATCTCGAACACGATGCGTCGCGAGTCGACGTTGTGCCGATGCAATTGTTTGAGACTCGGCAACGCTTGGTCAGGACGCAGACGGCTGATCCAGCGCGGTGACATGTTGAGGCTCAGAAACCAGTCCGAAGGCGCCTCGTGCAGACGGCTCAAAGCGTTATCGCGGATCTGGCGATCAAGACGACGCAGAGCGATGGCAGGCGTTCGCGGGTCGGCAAACAGCGGCCCTACCGAAGTCAGTTGGCCGTCGGCTTGTCGCAGTCGACCCAGTGCTTCGACCCCTGCAATACGGCCGGTGGCGGTATCGATGAACGGCTGAAAGCAGGCGAGCGGTTGCCCGTCGATCACGAGGCCTCCTTAGTAAGGTCTTGTTTTTGGATAAACCTGCTCACCGGGTAGGCGCACAGGATTGAACCTCTCGATAAAGAGGTTAATCCCGGAGGTATTGCAAGAATGCAGCCAGATAGTGGCTATTCAGTTTTTACGCGAGGTTTGCATGACCAGTTTGATCAGCGGCGCGAGCGAGGTGCCAAGACGCACCAGTCGGGTCAGGCTGCTGGCGCCACCGCTTTTGGCGCCTTTGCCGGTCAGGAAACCAAGCAGGGTTACCGCGGCCACTCCCCACAGCGGGGCGTGCTTGATGCCGAAACCGTCGTGCAGGTTTTGGCTCATACCGCGCACCCGCTGCAAGGGTTGCAACAGTTGCGCAGATTCGTGGCGAATCTCCTGACGGTGCATTTCCATGCGCAGACGAATCAGCGCCTTGCGCATTTCTGCGCGCGAGTTGTTGTGAGGCAGTTGTGGCAGGCTCATGGCAACAGGCGCTCCCGATCGTTGGCCAACTCTTCCAGGGTGCCATGGAAGGGAGAGGATTCATCGAAGATCGCTGCTTTGAGGCGCATTGCACAGAAAATCGCTGCCAGGGTGTAGAACACGCAAAGGCCGATGATGGCGGCCAGGCGATAGGTGTCCCAAAACACGATCATCACTAGCGTCGACAACCCTACCAACAGCAGCAAGGCAAAGACCAACGCCAGGCCTGCAAACAGCAACAGGCTTACGGTGCGCGCTTTCTGTTCCTGCAATTCGATGCCGAACAGTTCGACATGGCTGTGCAACAGTCCAAGAAAAGCGGCACCCAGGCGCCGCGGTGAGGAGCTTGTGCCCGTCGCGAACGGGCCGGATTCGCCGATCGACATATCAGCGCCGAGTGGCCAGCAGGCCAATGAGGAAACCCACGCCGGCGGCGATACCGACCGACTGCCACGGATTGGTCTGTACGTAATCTTCGGCGGCGGTGACAGCTGCCTGGCCGCGTTCGCGCAGCGAGTCTTCGGTCAGCTTCAGGGTTTCACGAGCACGCAGGAGACTGTCGTGGATCTGGTCGCGCAGCTCATCAGCCTGATCGCCGGCAATGGCTTTGGTGTGTTCCAGCAACCGCTCGGTGTCGCTGACGAGTGTCTGAAAATCGTTCATCAGAATTTCTTGAGCAGTTTTTGCCTTGATGCTGGCCATTGGTGAATCTCCGTAAGTGGCTTCTGAAGCGTTCGAGTATGAGCCTTGCGTGAAGGTTCAGTACAAATGACTGGTACAACTTTTGCTATGTCGTGGTGCGCCAGTGCGCGGCATTGCGCTGTAACTGGGCATGATTTCAGGAATATCCCGACTCTAACAATCCAAACTCGCGTAAAGGTTTCGACCTTGTGCGCCAAAGCGGCTCGTAGCGCCTGTTATCCAGGTTCACATCGGCCGCAACTTGGTGCATTGATTGCCTGCGTGAACTGCTTTGGTGCTTTTTCAGCCCTCAGGTCTGCCAACTCCATGGAAAATCTGCAAAGCGCTGTGGACAGTCTGGTCCATAGTTCCAACACACTGTTTATCCTTATCGGCGCGGTGATGGTGCTGGCCATGCACGCCGGGTTTGCGTTCCTCGAAGTCGGCACGGTCCGCCAGAAGAACCAGGTCAACGCGTTGTCGAAAATTCTCAGCGACTTCGCCATTTCGACCCTCGCCTATTTCTTTATAGGCTATTGGATTTCCTACGGCGTGACCTTTATGCATCCGGCAGCGGTGATCAGTGCCGATCACGGCTACGGGTTGGTGAAGTTCTTCTTTCTGCTGACCTTTGCCGCAGCCATCCCGGCGATCATTTCCGGGGGGATTGCCGAGCGGGCGCGGTTTGTCCCACAGCTGTGCGCGACGGCGCTGATCGTAGCGTTCATTTACCCCTTCTTCGAAGGCATGATCTGGAATGGCAATTATGGGCTGCAAGCCTGGTTGCTGGCGCGCTTTGGCGCTGCCTTTCATGATTTCGCCGGCTCTGTGGTGGTTCACGCCATGGGCGGCTGGCTGGCGCTCGCGGCGGTGTTGTTGCTTGGGCCCAGGCATGGACGCTATCGCGAAGGGCGACTGGTGGCGTTCGCCCCCTCGAGCATTCCTTTTCTGGCATTGGGCTCGTGGATTTTGATCGTCGGCTGGTTCGGCTTCAACGTGATGAGCGCGCAAACGTTGCAGGGCGTCAGCGGTTTGGTCGCAGTGAACTCGCTGATGGCGATGGTCGGTGGCACGGTGGCGGCGTTGGTTGTCGGACGCAACGATCCAGGGTTTTTGCATAACGGCCCGTTGGCCGGGTTGGTAGCGATCTGTGCAGGTTCCGATCTGATGCACCCGGTGGGGGCGCTGGTGACCGGAGCGATTGCCGGGGCGCTGTTTGTCTGGTGCTTCACGGCGGCGCAGGGTAAATGGCACATCGATGATGTGTTGGGTGTGTGGCCACTGCACGGCTTGTGCGGCGTCTGGGGCGGAATCGCTTGCGGCATCTTCGGCCAGACCGCCCTGGGTGGTTTGGGTGGTGTCAGTCTGATCAGCCAATTGATCGGCACGTCGCTGGGTGTGATTGTGGCGTTGCTGGGCGGCTTTGCTGTGTATGGCGCGATCAAGGCCTGCCATGGCCTGCGTCTGAGCCAGGAAGAGGAGTATTACGGCGCGGACCTGTCGGTGCACAAGATCGGCGCGGTCAGCCAGGACTGAATCATTTTTCTTCATCTTGAGCCCCCGGATAAAAACCGTGCAGCAGGCGATAACGGTCGTGCCGGATCTGATCCACTCGTTCTCGTACCTGATGCGCTGGTAATCCGAGCATGATCAGCGCATGGGAGACCAGCATCAGACTCGACTCCAGCAGTTCGGGCACGACTTCGCTGGCGCCAGCCGCTTTCAGTTCGGTGAGCTGGCTGTCGTCCCGTGTACGGACCAGAATCGGAACGGTTGGATTCAGCCGGCGAGCTTCCTTGAGAATCAGCAAGGCAATGTCGGACTGGTCTACCGCGATGACCAGTAGCCTGGCGCGAGACAAACCGACCGCCGACAGCAGTTCACCGCGACGGGAGTCGCCGTAGTGCACACAGGTTTCGTTCACAGCGGCTTCCTGCACTCGCACGGGATCGGTGTCCAGCGCAATGTAAGGTTGTAATGCATTGCGCAGCGCCCGGCCGATGGATTGACCCACGCGTCCGTAGCCACAAATCACCACGTGGTTGTGCGTGCTGGCGTTGGTTGCGCTGATTTGCGCCAGTTTGATTTCTTCGTTGGGTTGGCGGTGCAGGCGAGCCGCAACGTGAGGCGCTGCGCGCAACAGCAAGGGAGTCACCAGCATCGAGCAGAAAGTCGCGGCCAACAGAAGACCGCCGAAATCGGCGGGCATCAGTTTGTTCTGCTGCATCTGCGCCATCAAGGCGAAGCAGAATTCGCCACCCTGCGCCAGGGCGAGGCCGCTGCGCCACGCCGTTTCGCCGTCACTGCCGCGCCATTTGACCAGCAGCGCGACCACTGAGCCTTTGATCAGCAATAGCCCCAACGTCAATCCGACGATCAACAGGCCATGGCTGGCAAACAGCTGCAAGTCGATCAGCATGCCGATGCTGACGAAGAACACGCCAAGAAAGATGTCACGGAACGGCCGAATATCGGCCTCGATCTGATGCCGGTAGCGGCTTTCTCCCAGCAGCATGCCGGCGAGAAATGCGCCGAGGGCGGGAGACAGGCCGAGCAGGTGTGTCAGCCACGCGGTCAACAAGACGATGACCAGCGCCAACAGCACGAACAATTCCGGGGAGCGAGCGCCCGCGACTTCCTTAAACAGTCGCGGCAGTAACCATCGACTGGCCATCAGCAAACCGACAAACAACACCACGGTTTTTCCAAGCGTTACCGGCAACGCCCAGAACCAGGGCTGATCGCTGCTACCGGCGAACACGGGGACCAATGTCAGTAGCAACACGGCCACCACATCCTGAAACAAGAGCACGGCAATAGCATTCTGGCCGTGACTGCTGAAAATCTCGCCGAGACTTCCCAGCTCTTTGCTGACGATAGCGGTGGAAGACAGCGACAGACCCGCGCCGAGCAACATGGCCGGCGTTGTCGGCATGCCAAACACCATCAGCATTGCCGCCAGCAATATCCCGCAACCCACCACTTGCAGACTGCCAAGCCCGAACACGACATGGCGCAGGGCGAGCATTTTCGACAAGGAGAACTCCAGGCCCAGTGAGAACAGCAAGAACACGACGCCCAGCTCCGCAAGGTCCGGCAACTCTTCGCTGTCATTCACCCAGTTGAAGGCGGTCGGCCCGATCATCAACCCCACACAGAGGTAACCCAGCACTGGCGGCAGGCGCAGGCGCTGAAACAGGGCAATCACGACCAGGGACGAGGCGAGGATGATCAACAAATTGGCAAACACAAAAAACTCCGGCGATGGGTTCTGGCCACTCAAGCGTAGAGGCAAAAAAAAACCGAGCATGGCGCAAGTGGTTTTTCGGGCGGATGATTTGCGTCAGGGCGTTGCCGAAATCTGTTGAAACCCGGGTTTGAAGGGCGCGGGTCACTGACTCGACTGCTTTTCGTGTCGGGCCTAGAATGAACGCCTACTTCGTAAGGTCTTGTGGTCATGCCTCCTGAATGTCAGCTTTTCGGCACCCTTGGGTGTCATCTCTGTGAAGTCGCCGAAGAAGAACTGATGCCCCTGGTCGAGCACGGTTTGTTGGTGGAGTTGGTGGACATCGCCGACAACGAGTCGTTGTTCGAGGCTTATGGCTTGCGAATTCCGGTGCTGCGACGGCTTGATAGCGGTGCTGAACTGGATTGGCCGTTCGATGCCGAGCAAGTCGTAGCGTTTTTGCGTTAATCCTCGACGAGGCGAACGACCTTCCACCTGTCGAGCTTCTTGTCTCATCCATTGGCGAATGGCAGGTTATTGAGTTACTGTATACCCGTACAGTTATTTGGATCGCCTGTCGTGCTTTTTTCCTGTTTCGGGTTTGGGCACGCGATCCCGCGTCAGAGGGATGAACCTTGGTCAATGTCGAACAATTAAAGAACAGCGTGAACCGGATGTCGGTGGACGTGATACGTGATGCAGTGGCTGAAATGCGCCTTGATGGCTTGGTCACCGAAGGCAAAACCCCCTTTAACAAACTGCATTTCAATACCTGTTTTGCCGAAATCGAAGCCTTGTTCCAGCGAGCCGGTTATCACCGGCAGCTGGATGTCGTGGGTTATCAGGGATTGTTGTACGCACTGTATGACCCGTTGCGCTGGGAGGCGGTGGACGTGTTGCGCTGGCTGAAGGAATTCACCGAAGCAGCAGCACGCAAGCAGATAACGGCTTGAGGATTCTCTTCTAGGTTCGTATCGAGCGCTGTTGGATAATGCCGCCCTGCATTGAGGGTCAGAGCGTTTCGTATGTCCATGTCATCTTTTTCTGCTGCGCACAACCAGGCCAGCACGCTCTATCTACCGCCGGGGTCGTGGCAGACCGTACTGGATTGCCTGTGCGAACACTTCAGTGCGATCGGTCGTGAACAATGGCTGGATCGAATTGCGCGCGGTCGGGTTCTCGACGGGAACGGCCAGCCGATTGCTGTTGACCTGCCGTACAAGGAAGGTCTGCGGATTCATTATTTTCGTGAGGTGCCGGACGAAAAGCCGATCCCGGTGATCGAGTCGATCCTCTACGCCGACGAGCATCTGGTGGTGGCGGACAAGCCGCATTTCCTGCCCGTGACACCGGCGGGCGAATACGTCGAACAAACGCTGTTGCGCAGGCTGATCCGTCGACTGGATAACCCGCATCTGGTGCCTTTGCATCGTATTGATCGGCACACGGCAGGGCTGGTGCTGTTCTCGGCGAACCCGCAAAGTCGTTCGGCTTACCAGTCGCTGTTTCCTACACGACAGATCGAAAAGCGCTACGAGGCGATCGCGCGGGCATTGCCCGATCTTTCGTTTCCATTGGTCCATAAAAGCCGGCTGGTCGATGGCGAGCCATTCTTCCGCATGCAGGAAGGACCGGGCGCGAGCAACACCGAGACTGCTATCGAGGTCAGGGAGAAGAATGGTGATCTCTGGCGGTATGGCCTTTACCCGGTGACCGGTAAAAAACATCAGTTACGGGTACATATGACGGCGTTGGGTGCCAGCATCTGCAATGACCCGTTCTATCCTCAAGTGCTCAAGGATGTCGTCGATGACTACGCCAATCCCTTGAAGCTGTTGGCCCAGGGGTTGCGCTTTGTCGATCCGGTCACTGGCCGAGAGCGTGAGTTCGAAAGCACCATTACCCTGCAGTGGTGATCAGCGAACGATCAGGCATGAAAAAGCCCGCATCAAGCGGGCTTTTCTGTCTCTGGCGGGTGCCGTAAAGATTACAGCTCTTTAACGGTACGGACCTGATCCTTGTTGATGCGGGTCTCTTTGCCATCCAGCTGTTCGAATTCGTAGAAACCCGAATCCGCATCGTATTTTGGCGCATCGACGGCCTGAATTTCGCGACCATCATTCAAGGTGATCACGGTAGGCGATGCACAACCCGCTAAGGTCGCGAGGCCCAGTGCGAGCATGAAAGTGGCGAGGGTCCGTTGAGTCATGAGTGTGTCTCCGAATAGGAATTCTTTTGGTTACTGTGCTTGAGACGTGTGCAACACGCGCAAGTTCCTTCTCTTGTCAGTCTGCCACAGTGTTGTGTGTGCTTAACAGTTGCGGTGTGTTGAGGTTGGCCAGCCGAGGATCATTCTCGGGGCATTGCAGGGCGGTGGCGCCGAGGTTGCGCATGATGCGTCCAGGGCTGCGCTCGCCGTCGCTCCAGGCGCGTTCGAAATCAGCCAGCAATACGACAGGAATTACGCACAGGAGCGGTTCCCAGTGATCACCGTGGCGCAGCATCAGCGGTTTGCCAGGCTGCTGGCAGGCGGTTTCGCGCATGCTGCGCAGCAGGGCGGCGTCGATGCCCGGTACATCGCATGGCAACACCAACAGATGGGCGTGGCGAGCAGCCTTCAGGCCTGCACGAATACCCGCCAAGGGGCCCGGAAAATCCCCCTCGTCGTCATGCACCAATTGGTCGGCGTAAGGCGCGTATTTTTCCAGGTTCCGGTTGCAGGAGATGATCAGGTCATCGCTCAGCTCGCGGGTCTTGCGGTGCAGATGTGCGATCAGCGGCTCACCGCGCCACTCCAGTAAACCCTTGTCCTGACCACCCATGCGTTGGCCGCGGCCGCCTGCCAGCAGCAGAATGGAGCAGGGCGGCAAGGGCGTGTTCGAGGTCATGGCAGGTCTCCATGGGGGCAGTAAAAAATTGAGGCGCTGTGATATAACACCGGGCTGTTTCTCTTACAACTGGACGAGCCTATGAAAGCCAAGGCTGATGTACCTTTCGCGCCGCTCAATATTGCGGTGCTGACTGTCAGCGATACCCGAACCCTGGAAACCGATACTTCTGGCCAGGTCTTCGTCGACCGCTTGAGCGCCGCAGGACATAACCTTGCCGCTCGGGTTCTGCTTAAAGATGACCTCTACAAAATTCGCGCGCAAGTCGCCAACTGGATCGCCGACGATGTCGTGCAGGTCGTGCTGATTACCGGCGGTACCGGGTTCACCGGACGCGACAGCACGCCGGAAGCGGTCAGTTGTCTGCTGGATAAACAAGTCGATGGATTCGGCGAGCTGTTCCGGCAAATTTCAGTTGCGGACATCGGCACTTCGACTGTGCAGTCCCGAGCGCTGGCGGGTTTGGCCAACGGAACACTGGTTTGCTGCCTGCCAGGCTCGACCAATGCCGTGCGCACTGGCTGGGACGGCATCCTTGCTGAACAGCTTGATTCGCGCCACCGCCCGTGCAATTTCGTGGCTCACCTGAAACAGGCGGCACCCTGTGAATCCCGCGGGTAAGCCCGGCAAAACCGGCAATCTGATGGCTGTCGAAGTGGCACTGGCGCGCTTGCTGGAGATGGCCGAGACGTCCGCCATCCGCGAGCGTGAACGCTTGCCCTTGGCGCAGGTTCAAGGGCGCGTGCTGGCGGATGACCTGATGTCCACGCTGGATCTGCCACCCTGGCCCAACAGCGCGATGGACGGCTACGCCTTGCATGTCGCTGACTGGACAGGCGAACCGATGGTGGTCAGCCAGAGGATTTTTGCCGGCCAGGCACCTGAACCGTTGAAGCCAGGCACTTGTGCCCGCATCTTCACGGGCGCTCCGGTGCCCGCAGGCGCCGACTGCGTGGAGATGCAAGAGAACGCCGAAGTCCAGGCGGACGAGCGAGTGTGTTTTAACGAAGCGATGATTCCCGGGCAAAATATTCGGCCACAGGGCCAGGAAACCACCGTCGGTGAACTGGTTTTGCCAGCCGGCACGCGCCTTGGTTCTATCGAGCAGGGCCTTGCCGCATCGTTGGGATGCGCTGATCTGGAGGTGATTCGCAAGGTTCGTGTTGCGGTCCTGTCCACCGGCGATGAATTGATTGAGCCAGGCCAGCCTTTGGGTCCTGGACAGATTTACAACAGCAATCGAGTTTTGCTGTGCAGTTGGTTACAACGCCTGGGCTGCGAAGTGATCGATGCCGGTATTCTCCCGGATGATCTGGCGACTACGCGTGCCCGACTAGGCGAGTTGAAAGAGGTCGACCTGATTCTCTCAACCGGTGGGGTGTCAGTGGGAGAGGCTGATTTTCTGGGCATTGCCTTGCGCGAAGAGGGCGAACTGACGCTGTGGAAACTGGCCATCAAACCTGGCAAGCCGCTGACATTCGGTCATTTTCGTGGCGTGCCTGTGATTGGATTGCCCGGTAACCCGGCATCGACATTAGTGACCTTCGCCTTGTTGGCCCGGCCTTATCTCTTGCGTCGCCAAGGCGTGCAAGAGATCGAGCCTTTGAAGTTTCACGTACCGGCGGGTTTCGTCTGGCCTGTTGCTGGCAATCGTCGAGAGTACTTGCGTGCTCGGCTGCAGAACGGTCGGGCCATCATCTACAAGAATCAGAGTTCCGGGGTTTTGCGTAGCGCAGCTTGGGCCGAGGGACTCGTTGAAGTGCTGGAAGGCAGCACCTTGGTCGAAGGCGATGCCGTGAGCTTCATTCCGCTGAGCGAGGTCCTGGGCTGATCCCTTCCACTGTCGTCACACAAGCCCGGCCGTTCGCATGCCGGGGCTTGTGTGCCAGGCTGACCTAGCGCGCCAGAAGGGTCACCAACTGGTCGAAGCGGCTGTTGGCAACCCATCCCAGCAGCCCCAAGACTACCGCCGTTCCCCCTGCGGCATAAGCCAGCCTGTGCATGATGGACCTGACGTCGCCGCGCACTGCTTCGAGGTCTCGGCGAATGTATTTGAGGTGAGTCTCCAGTTCAACGACGCGAGGTTCCATATCACTTCCTTCAGCAGGTTTTCTGCTGTGATTCAAATCTGCTTGATGGTGGCCGCGACTTTCTGAATAGGGCGCGTTCGGGCCAATCGGTAAGGTGATGTCAGGGCTTCGCATAGGCTTGAGCGCTCCCTGCCTTATTGTCTTTGCCTTGACCGGTACTGGGGGCGGTGGCGCTTATTGGTGCTCGTGAGGTGGTTCTGATCATTGCACGTCCTTGTGTGTTTTCTATTCATGGCGAATCCGAGGACACAAAGGTGTACCAATCGTCATGCTGGGTCAATTGAGCCGATTCCTTACATCCTGTACGAAAAATCCGCGCCCTGTAGGATGCCAGATTCCTCGCATTGAAATATTTCAAACCCCGCCGACCTTTATCGGCGCCCCTGAGGTCAACATCTTTCAAACGGATTTAATTCATGGGGGCAACAACAATGAACGAACGCAAGGCGCTGTTGATTTTGCATGGCAAGCAAGCGCTGAACGAAGACGTCCGCGCGGCCGTCGAGGGCAAGCGCAAGCAGGGCTGGGAGCTGGCTGTGCGAGTGACTTGGGAGGCGGGCGACGCGCCGCGCCTGGTGCAGGAAGCGCTGAACGCCGGCTATACGCAGCTGATTGCCGGTGGCGGAGATGGCACCTTGCGCGACATTGCCGAGGCCATGGCGGCGCATTCGACGCCGGCGACTCTGGTGCTGTTGCCGCTGGGCACCGCCAACGATTTCGCGCGCGCCGCCGGTGTATCGCTGGAGCCGGCACAGGCGCTTGAACTGTTGGAGGCACCTGCGCACGCCATTGATCTCGGCGAGGTTGGTGGTCAGATTTTTTTGAACATGGCAACAGGCGGCTTTGGCAGCCAGGTCACCGCCAACACATCGGAAGACTTGAAAAAGGTGCTTGGGGGCGCGGCGTATCTATTCACCGGGCTATCGCGCTTCAGCGAGTTGCATGCCGCCTATGGCGAGTTGCAAGGGCCGGATTTTCAATGGCGCGGTGAGTTGCTGGCCTTGGGTATCGGCAATGGTCGCCAGGCCGGAGGCGGGCACGTGCTCTGCCCGCAAGCGCTGGCAGACGATGGTTTGCTGGATATCAGTATCCTGCCGGCGCCGCAGGAAGTGGTTGGCACATTGAAGACCCTGTTGGCCGATGGTTTCGGCATCGACAACATGTTCGTGCGGGCTCGCCTGCCATGGGTCGAGATCAAGGTTTCGGAAGGCCTGTACATCAATCTCGACGGTGAGCCGCTGGAGGGCGAGAGCCTACGGTTTTCGACGCGTCCCGGCGCATTGCGCGTGCATTTGCCCGAGAACTCGCCAGTGCTGAGCGCTTCGAAGACAGTCAGTCGTCCAGGCTGATGATTTGCTCGCGAACGGCGAACAGAACCAGGCCGGCCACGTCGTAGATTTGCAAGCGCTTCATGATCTGCGAGCGGTGGGTTTCCACGGTCTTGATGCTGAGGCCAAGGCCATTGGCGATTTCACGGGTGGATTTGCCGCGAACAATCAGTCGCAGGATTTCCAGTTGGCGCGCCGTCAGGTTGTGGGTTTCCGGTGTCTCCGACTGGCTCTTCTGGTTTCGGATCAGCGCCTGGTTGATGACAGTGTGCGCAATGGCCGGGCTCAGGTAGCGTTCGTTATTGCGCAACGCATCCAGGGCATGTTCGAGCTCGGTGGCGGTGGTGTCTTTCAACAGATAACCATGGGCGCCGGATTCCAGTGCCTGCATGATGAGCGCCGGGTCGGTATGCATCGACAAGATGAGCACCTTGCTTTGCGGACGCACACGCTTGAGTCGCTGCAAGGCTTCAAGGCCACCGGTTTCCTTCATGGAAATATCCAGCAGTACGATGTCGGGGGACAGTTTCTCGACCATCTCGAGTAACTGCGAGCCGTCATTGGCCTCACCGATTACCGCATAGCCGGGAATATCCATCACCAGAGCGCGCACGCCTGCCCTGATAAGCGAGTGGTCATCCACCAGAAGTAAGTTACAAGTCAATGCAAAACCTTATTCGAACTGGCCCGTTCGAGCGCGCGGGGCGCCCAGGGGAAGAGTGCTTCGATTTGAGTGCCTTTGCCGGGTTCGCTGATTACCGCCAGCGTACCGCCCAGTAGATCGATCCGTTCCGACATTCCAGCCATCCCGCGTTGGCCCTCACGACCGGGTTCTGCGGCGGGGGAGAAACCCAGGCCGTCGTCGCTGATTAACAGCGCCAGTCCCTCGGGCGTTCGTTGCAGGCGGATCAACAGATTCTTCGCGTCGGCGTGACGCAAAATATTGGTCACCGCTTCTTGTGTGATACGAAACGCTGCCAGGGCCATTTCTTCTGGAATACCGGTCAGCCGCTGATTGCAGTCCAGGCTCCAGTTCACCGACGAATTGGCGAGGGTCTTCAGCAGGTGCGCACGCAGACTGGCTTCCAGGCCGAGGCTGGCAAGCTGTCGCGGATTGAGGATGGCCGAGACGTCACGCACCTTGGTCAGCGTTTCGTCCAGCGTTTCGCAGAGCACCGAACACTGGCCCTGCATCTCTTCCGGCATCCTTCGTTTAAGCCATTCGCTTTGAAGTTTCGCGGCGGTCAGCAACTGGCCGATGTCGTCATGCAACTCTCGACTGAGTCGGTGGCGTTCGTTTTCCTGCACTTCCAGCAAACGGTCCGCCAGTTCCTGCGGCTGAAATTTTATCGACTTGCGTGAGAGGTAAAGATGCAGCCAGACAGCGCACACGGCGGCGATATCAAGTATCAGCAAGCTCACCGGCAGGGGCATGGACAGACTGAATATCAGCACGCTGCCAAGCGCCGAGCCCGTGCACAGCAACAGCGTGAACAGGCGCACGTTTTTTGGCGAGGGTGGTCGTAGGATGCTTGACTTTAGGCTGGCGTACATAGCGGATGGAGCCAATGGATGTTCGCTGCGGGGAGACCGGGCAAACGGGTCTCTGTCTGGAAATCGGTTGTAAGTGACGGTTGAAATACAGCGTTTAAATTTCTCGTGCGGCTTTCATTTGCGATCACTCTGCCACTAATTGGCGTCAACTAACGGCCGGCATAATACCACTTAAGATACCGTCGGTCGCGGTTGCCATATATGTCTATACGACTTACGAATAATTATTCTGGACGATGGTTCCACAATGGAAAAAGTTTGGTCGAAAGAATAGTTATTTGTTTCGAACTGTCGTTGACAGACATGAAGTATTCAGTTGCGACCTGAGCGCACTCAACTTGAAGAGCGGCAGTATGGCTATATGAATACGGATCTCGGCGTAAATGCCCGTTGCTTTAAGCTTGTCGTTCCGAATAGGAGACGAGGGTGAACGGCTTGGAATTAACCGGCAATTGAAATTGGCTTTGTCCGACCTGAAAGGCAAACGCCTCGATCAGCGATGTCTGTTCGCTATCATCCAGGCTGAGTTGGCCTGTTGTCTGGTCGATAAGTTCCAATTGCCAGGCCATCAGCGTGAAGCAATCCTTCAATGCATCCAACGCCTGCTCGTGCAGGTCGATGTGGTTGTGGCCGTTGTTCAACAGGCCGTGAATATGCAGAGAAAATTCAGACACGGCTTGCAGCGCCAGTGCATCGGCCCGACTGGCCAATTTCAGCAAACTGCTTAGCATGCAATCGATTGCGTCTTTGTCATTGCTGATGAGTTGCAGGTGGCTCAGGCACTCCTCCGACTTGGCCAGGAGTGTTTCAGCCTCGACCAGGAACTCCGGCAAACGCTGAGCCCAATGCGTCGGTTGGTTTGGCATGCTTATCTCCACAACGTCATGTCAAATGAGGGGATGTCGTGTGTGTCGATGAGAACGTCCGACATCCTGACCCTGCCGTGCCGGCATGAGATCGCACCCCGGCGGCTCTGGGCGCTGGCTGGGGAACTCGAGAGGGTGGATGGCCACTGACCTGCGATCGCACACAAAAGCCTGACTCCGTTCATGCAATGAGAATGGCGTCACATTAATGGCTATTGGATATTGCGAATATCAGGTTGGGCCTGATTGTTACTAGGGGAATCCCTTACACGGGGGAACCAAACGTGCAAACCGAAGTCGCGCCGCTGGAAATGAAGCAGATCAAATCACATCAATTACCAGTAATAGCATGATGCTAATGTGACATCAATGGCGAATGATGGCATTTTGTCTCAGGGTCAAGCTCTGGCATTAACAGCCGATAACCCTTTTTAGTGAATTCATTAGAACAAAGCCCAGGAGTCATTCATGGCCGGTATTCTCGACGCGGTAGACCAACGCACGCAATTGGTGGGTGAGAATCGCCTGGAAATTCTCATGTTCCGCCTGGCCGGCCGGCAATTGTTCGCGATCAACGTGTTTAAAGTGCAAGAAGTGCTGCAGCTGCCCAAGCTCACCTTGATGCCCCAGCGTCATCCTTTTGTGTGCGGTGTGGTCAACCTGCGAGGCCAGACCCTGCCCGTGATCGATTTGTCCCAGGCCATCGGCATGCGTCCGCTGGTGCCGAGCCCGACCAGTACGATCATCGTTACCGAGTACAACCGTTCGGTGCAGGCGTTCCTGGTCGGCGGCGTAGACCGCATCGTCAACATGAACTGGGAAGCCATTCTGCCGCCACCGACCAGTGCCGGTCGCCAGCATTACCTGACAGCCATCAGCAAGGTCGACGACCAGTTGGTGGAAATCATCGATGTCGAAAAAGTCCTCGCCGAAATTGTTCCGTACAACGCCAAGGTCTCGCGTGAAAAACTCGAAGATCCGGTGCTGGAACGCGCCCGTGGCCGTGAAGTGCTGCTGGTGGACGACTCAAACGTTGCGCTGGCGCAACTGCGTGACACCCTCGGCCAGTTGGGCGTGAAGATGCACATTGCCAGCGACGGCTTGAAGGCGCTGAACATGCTCAAGGCCTGGGCCGATACCGGTGTGTCGATGACGGACAAGTTGCTGATGGTGTTCACCGACGCGGAAATGCCCGAAATGGACGGCTATCGCCTGACCACCGAGATCCGTAACGACCCGCGACTGCGCGGCCTCTACGTGGTGTTGCATACGTCGTTGTCCGGCAGCTTCAACGACTCGATGGTGAAGAAAGTCGGCTGCGACAATTTCCTCTCCAAATTCCAGCCGGACAAGCTCGTCGACGTGGTGCGCCAGCGGTTGATGCTCGACGAAATCCCGGCCTGATCACGCTTTAAAGACTGCACACGATCAACCTGCGGGGCGTGCTTGCTCCCGCAGGCAGGCAATGCCCGTTTTCAGTCTTTGATTCGCCGATCAAGCTCGTATAGGGTGGCGTTTTTTGCCCTCCAGGGAGCTGGTCATGCTGCGTCTTAGCGCGCTTTATCGTTATCCGTTGAAATCCGGCAAGGGCGAGCCCCTGCAACAGGTCGGCCTCGACAAGTTGGGGCTGGACGGTGACCGACGCTGGATGCTGGTGGACGAGGCCAGTGGGCGTTTCCTGACTCAGCGCGCAGTGGCGCAGATGAGTCAGTTGTCGGCGCTGTGGAACGCTGACGGCGGCTTGACCCTTAGCGCCCCTGGCCACTCAGCCATCGATATCGCATTGCCCGCCAGCAACGCTGAGCTGCGCGGCGTGACCATCTGGCGCGACACCTTGCGGGTGCCGGATGCTGGCGACGAGGCGGGCGCCTGGGTCAGTAAGTTCATCGGTAAACCGACGCGCCTGGTGCAGGTGCCGCTGAATCGCGCGCGCATGACCGAGGCGGGTTACGGCAACGATGACGATCAGGTGGCATTCGCCGATGGCTTCCCGCTGCTGCTGATCGGGCAGGCGTCTCTGGAGGATCTGGCACAACGGGTCGGGCGTCCGCTGGAGATGCTGCGCTTTCGGCCCAATCTGGTGATCGAGGGTAGCGAAGCCTACGCCGAAGACAGCTGGAAGCGCATTCGCATCGGCGATGTCGAGTTTCGAGTGGTCAAGTCGTGCTCACGCTGCATTCTGACCACCATCGACCCGCAAACCGGTGAGCGAAGCGGCGATCGTGAGCCGTTGGCGACTCTGCAGAAATACCGCGCCGAGGCCGATGGCGCGATGTTCGGCCAGAACCTGGTCAACGACGGCAACGGGCAGCTTGAGGTCGGTATGCCGGTGAGCATTCTCGAGTAAGCACCCTGGAATGAAAAATGCCCGTGTCGTTGGACACGGGCATTTTTTTTGTGAAAGCCGCGGGTTAGCCGCGGTATTCGCACAGGTAAGCCGTATCGACGGCGACTTTCAGCTGGAACTTGCTGTTGGCTGGCACGTTGAACTGGCTGCCGGCAGCGAAGGTTTCCCAGTTGCTGCTGTCCGGCAGTTTGACGGTCAGTGCGCCGCTCACCACGTGGATGATTTCACGCTGGCTGGTGCCGAATTCGTATTCGCCCGCAGCCATGACGCCGATGGTCGCAGGACCTTCAGCGGTGCCGAAGGCGATCGACTTGACGGTGCCGTCAAAGTACTCGTTGACTTTAAACATGGGCGATTCCTCGAAAAGGGCTGAAAAGGGCCGGCCAGTATGCACAAGCCCTCAACGGTCGTCACCTGCCTAGATCGGCAGAATCAGCGGTAACAAGCGCGCCGTATTGCGCGCATCTTCCAGCGCGCGGTGCTGCTGTCCCGTGAACTGCATGCCCGCCAGTTGCAGGGCGGCGTTGAGCCCCAGCGGGCGCTCCAGCCGTCGGGCCTTGGCAAAGCGCTGCTTGAGGTTCATGTGGGGCACGCGGCCAAGCTGGCTGTCGAGTTGCAGGCGCTGCCATTCCTGAAGTAATTGTTTGCGATCGTAATCGCCCCAACTGGCCCAGCCTTCCAGGCGCGAATGATGCTGGCCGAGCCAGCGCTCGAACAGTGCCCAGACGTCAGTCAACGGCTGCGCAGCGTCAATATTGGCCTGGGTGATGTGGGTCAGTTCCCGACAGAACGGCGTCAGCAGGGGCCGACGCAAGGGGCGCACAAAACGCTGGAAGTGATCCAGCTCCCGACCTTTGCGGTCCACCAGGGTGGCGCCGATCTCGATGATTTCCATTTCTGTAACCGGCCAGCCACCTTCATCGGTGGTGGCTTCCAGATCAATGACCAGCCAGTGAGGCATCGCAGGTTTCCTGGTATCCGCGTCCTGATAGGGCTTGAGCGTAGCCAAAGCCGACGCATCCGCCTAGCGGCTTATTCGACCTCCAATAAAATCTGTCGATTTTTCACCTGGTCGCCGACGCTGACTTGCAAGCGTTTGAGCACGCCATCGATGCCGGATTTCAGCGGATGCTCCATTTTCATCGCCTCCAGTACTACCAGCAGCTGACCTTTTTTGACCAGGCTGCCCTCCGTGACCAGGACGTCAACGACGGCGCCGTCCATTGGCGCCTTCAGCGTGCCGGAACTGATGCTGGCCTGAGTGCTGATCAGCGCTTGAGTCCGATTTTCCAGGCGCAGGCTGCCGGGACGGGTGAACAGCCAGAGTTCTTCTGCTTCGAGACGATACGCATGGCGCTGACGAATGCCGTCGATCATCAACGTGGCACTGCGCCCGTCGCACTGGATGACCTGCAACTCAACCGTCCGGTTGCCCACGTGAACCTGATACGGCGCATCAGGCGCTGCGGTCAACGCCACCGACCAGCACTGATCATCGAGACCGATTCGACAGTGCAGCGGCACGTTCGCGTTATTACGCCAGCCGGCCAGCGGCTTGCGGTGCACCTGTGCCGACGCCTGATAGAACAGCACGGCCGCGATGGCCAGCTCTTCGGCGTCCGGGACGCGGGTTTGCAGGCAGGGATGTTCGGCGAAGTGCGTCGGGATAAATCCGGTGCTGAACTCGCCGCTGATGAACTGCGGGTGTTGCAGCAAACTGGCGAGCAGACGCTGATTGCTTTGCACGCCCAGCAACACGCTGTCCTGTACGGCCCGCAGCAACTTGCGCCGGGCCTCTTCCCGGGTGGCGCCGTGGGCGATGATCTTGCCGAGCATCGGGTCATAAAACGGGCTGATGGTCTGGCCTGGGATCAGCCCATGATCGATCCGCACGCCGTCCTGCAATGCGGGTTCCCACACCTCGATACATCCGGTTTGCGGCACAAACCCCTGTGCCGGATCTTCGGCGTACAACCGCACTTCCATGGCATGGCCGTTGAGCTGCACCTGATCCTGGCGCAACGGCAATGGCAAGCCTTCGGCAACGTGCAGTTGCCAGGCCACCAGATCGAGGCCCGTGATCAATTCGGTCACCGGGTGCTCCACCTGCAAGCGGGTGTTCATCTCCAGAAAGTAAAAGTCCCCTCGTGCGTCCAACAGGAATTCGACAGTGCCGGCGCCGACGTAACTCACCGCGCGCCCGGCCTTGAGCGCCGCCTCGCCCATGGCCTGACGCAACTCGACGGTCATGACCGGGCAGGGCGCTTCTTCGATGACTTTCTGATGGCGGCGCTGGATCGAGCAGTCGCGCTCGCCGAGGTAGATCAGGTTGCCCTGCTGGTCGCCAAATACCTGGACCTCGACATGACGCGGGTCGATCAGCGCCTGCTCGAGGATCAGTTCGTCGCTGCCAAACCCGTGCAATGCTTCGGAGCGTGCCGTGCGCAGCTGTTCCAGCAAATCGTCCGCGTCGTGTACCAGGCGCATGCCGCGCCCACCGCCGCCGGCGCTGGCCTTGATCATCAGCGGATAACCGATGCGTTCGGCCTCGCGGCTCAGGGTTGCGTCGTCCTGTTCGGCGCCTTGGTAGCCTTTGATGCACGGCACGCCGGCGTCGAGCATGGCGAGTTTCGACAGGCGCTTGCTGCCCATCAGCTCGATGGCTTCCGGGCTGGGGCCGATGAAGGTGATGCCGGCGTGTTGGCAGGCGCGGGCAAATTCGGCGTTTTCCGAAAGGAAACCATAACCGGGGTGGATTGCATCGGCGCCGCTGCGGCGAGCGGCGTCGATGATGGCCGGGATGTTCAGGTACGACTGCTGCACCGGCGCCGGACCGATGTTCACGGCTTGGTCGGCCATGTGCACGTGCAAGGCGTCGGCGTCGGCATCGCTGAACACCGCGACGGTGCGATAGCCCAGGGCCTGGGCGATGCGCTGGATGCGGCAGGCGATTTCACCGCGATTGGCGATCAGGATTTTGCTGAATCCGGGCATGGCTCGTCTCTCAAGTTATGCGGTGAAAGTGCTCGCGAAGAGGCGTTCCGAAGAAGCGTTCAAGAGGCCCACCCCGGTTTACGCTTTTGCACAAAAGCCATCGTTCCCTCGATCCCTTCCGCGCCGCTGACCGCTTCGCCGAACCAGTGCGCGGCCTCATCCAGCAACGCATCCGAGGGTTGCCCGGCACTCGCCAGCAGCAGTTTTTTGGTCGCCGCATTCGCCGCCGGCGCGCAACACAGCACATGGGCGAGGATTTCATCCAGCCGCTCGGCCAACGCTTGCGCGTCGTGCTCGACAAAATGCACCAGCCCCAGGTGCAGCGCCTGAGTACCGTCGAACCGCGCCGCCGTCAGCGCCAGTCGACGCGCCTGAGTCAAACCGAGGCGCTGCACCACGAACGGCGCGATCTGCGCCGGCAGCAAGCCAAGGCTGGTTTCCGGCAGGCCAAATTGCGCCAAGTGATCAGCCAGGGCGACATCGCTGACGCAGGCCAGACCCAATCCGCCGCCGAGCACCGCGCCTTGCAGCACGGTGATCACCACTTGCGGCGCGTGTTGCATTTCTTGCAGCAGCGCCCCGAATACCCGGTTCAAGTCGCGGTGGGCGTCGGCGCCCTGCGCCCGTGCATTGGCCATGTCCTTGATGTCGCCACCGGCACAGAAATGCCCGCCGGCACCGCTGATCACCAGCGCCCGAACCGTGCGGTCATCGCTGACCGCCGCCAGCACCGCACGCAGTTCGGCAACCATTTGCAGGCTCATCGCGTTACGGCTTTGCGGGCGATTGAGGGTGATGTGCAGCACGCCGTTATGCGCTTCGAGCAGCAACGTCTGGCACTCAGGGAGGCTGCTCATTTCTTTTTCCCCGGCAAAATGCCCATCAGTTTGCAGATGATCCCCAGCATGATTTCGTCGGCGCCGCCGCCGATCGACACCAGCCGCACATCGCGGTAAGCCCGGGCCACAGGGTTGTCCCACATGAACCCCATGCCGCCCCAATATTGCAGGCAACTGTCACTGACTTCACGGCCAAGGCGTCCGGCCTTGAGTTTGGCCATCGATGCCAGCCGCGTGACGTCCTGACCTTTGATGTACTGCTCGGTGGCCTGATAAACCAGCGCCCGCAGGCATTCGATTTCGGTTTGCAGTTCGGCCAGGCGAAAGTGAATCACCTGGTTATCGATCAGCGCATTGCCGAACGTCTTGCGCTCCTTGCAGTACTCGATGGTGCTGTCGACGCAGTACTCCAGGCCCTTGATCATGTTCGCCGCGCCGAACAGTCGCTCTTCCTGAAATTGCAGCATCTGCATCATGAACCCCGCGCCTTCATGGCCGATGCGGTTGCGCTGCGGCACGCGCACGTTGTCGAAAAACACCTGGGCGGTTTCCGAACTGCGCATGCCGAGTTTGTCCAGGTGCGAGCTGAGGCTGATGCCCGGCGTGTTCATCGGCACCATGATCAGCGATTTGTTGACGTGCGGTTTGTCGTCCGAGGTGTTGGCCAGCAGGCAGATGAAGTCGGCGCTCGGCGAGTTGGTGATCCACATCTTGCTGCCGTTGATCACGTAGTCGTCGCCGTCCTTGCGGGCGGTGGTCTTCAAACCGGCCACATCGGACCCGGCGCCGACTTCGGACACGCCGATGCAGCCCACCTGCTCGCCGGTGATGGCTGGCCGCAGGAACTCTTCACGTAATTCATCCGAGCCGAAACGCGCCAGCGCCGGTGTGCACATGTCGGTCTGCACGCCGATGGACATCGGAATCCCGCCGCAGTGAATGGTGCCGAACTCTTCGGCGGCGACAATCGAATAGCTGTAATCGAGCCCCATGCCGCCGAATTTTTCCGCTTTGGAAATCCCCAGCAGCCCCAGTTCACCGGCCTTGCGGAAGATCTCGTGGATCGGAAAACGCCCGGCCTTTTCCCATTCTTCTACGTGTGGATTGATCTCGTGATCGACGAATTGGCGAACGGTGCGGCGCAGTGCTTCGTGTTCCTGGGTGAAGATCATTTTTATTGTTCTCCTAAGGCCGGGCTAGAACCGGGCGACACCAAAACTGTTGGTTTGCAGCGGCCGCACGTCGGCCTCATGGCAGATGTCCAGCAAGTAACCGAGCAAGGTGCGGGTATCGCGCGGGTCAATCAGGCCGTCGTCCCACAGGCTGGCGCTGCCATAGAGTGCGGTGGACTGGCTGTCGAGTTTCTGCGCGGTGACCTGTTCGAGCATGTCGAGCATTTTTGGATCGGGCACCAGACCGTCCTTGAGCTGCTTGGCTTCGGTGACGATTCGCAGCACCTTGCCCGCCTGCGCGCCGCCCATCACTGCCGTGCGGCTATTGGGCCAGGCGAAGATGAAGCGCGGGTCGAGACCGCGACCGCACATCGCATAATTGCCGGCGCCGTAGGAGCCGCCGACGACAATCGTCAGTTTCGGCACCCGCGCATTAGCCACCGCTTGAATCATCTTCGCGCCGTGCTTGATCACGCCTTGTTGCTCGGACTCGGTGCCGACCATAAACCCGGTGGTGTTGTGAAAGAACAGCAGCGGGGTCTGGCTCTGGTCGCAAAGCTGAATGAACTGTGCAGCCTTGCTCGCACCTTTGGGCGTGATCGGGCCATTGTTGCCGATGAAGCCGCAGGCGCGGCCCTGGATTTTCAAGTGGCCGCACACGGTCTGCTGATCGAACTCGCCTTTGAATTCGAGGAAGTTCGAGCCGTCGGCGATCCGCGCGATGATTTCGCGCACGTCGTAGGGTTTTTTCGGGTCATCGGGGATCAGCCCGAGCAACTCGTCGATGGGGTAGAGCGGTTCCTGCCAATGGCGCTCGGGTAACCAGGACAACTGATCGTTCCACGACAACAGGCTGACAATTTCGCGCACCTGACGCACGCCATCGGCATCGTTCTCTGCCAGGTATTCGGCGGTGCCGGCGGTTTGCGCGTGCATCTCGGCGCCGCCCAGTTCTTCATCGGTGGCGACTTCCCCGGTCGCGGCCTTGAGCAGCGGCGGCCCGGCCAGAAACAGCTTGGCCTTGCCGCGTACCACCACCACGTAATCCGACAACCCCGGCTGATACGCGCCGCCCGCCGTGGCCGAGCCATGGACCACGGTAATTTGCGGCAAACCCATGGCCGACATCCGCGCCTGATTGGCAAAAGTGCGCGCGCCTTCGACGAAAATGTCCGCCGCGTAATTCAGGTTGGCGCCGCCGCTTTCGGCAAGGGTGATGACCGGGAGTTTGTTTTCCATGGCGATCTGTTGCAGGCGCAGGGACTTTTTCAAACCGCTGGGGGAAATGGTCCCGCCCTTGATCGCGCTGTTGTTGGCCACCACCAACACGCGAGCGCCGGACACGTAGCCGATGCCGGCGATCAAGCCGCCACCGGCCGAGCTGCCGTCCTTGTCGTCGTGCAATTTGTAGCCGGCCAGGCTGGCCAGTTCGAGAAACGGCGCGCCGGGGTCGAGCAGCAGGCCAAGACGCTCACGGGGCAGTAATTGGCCGCGCTTTTCGAACTTGGGCTTGGCGTCGGCGGCCTTGTTCAGCAGGTTCTGTTCGAGCTGACGGACGTGCTCGATGCCGGTCAGCATCGCGGCACGATTCTGGGCGAACTGTTCGCTGAACGGGTCCACTTGCGACTCAATCACCGGCATGGCTTATTCCTTGTCCTTGAGCACGTCTGGCAAGTAGGCGCGGTGGAAGCCGTTGTACGACTCGCTGTTCGTGGCCTTGTGAATCGGCCACGCCCGCCCGCCGAGGCTGGCCGCACCGTCGATGCGCAAGGTGCTGCCGCTGACAAACGCAGCGGCCGGACTCAGCAGAAACACGATCGCTGCGCTGACCTCCGATTCGGTGCCGATACGTTTGAGCGGCACGTGCTCGCGCAAGGTTGGAATCACCGCTTTGAACGCACCTTCATAAGTGTCCATGCCACTGGAGGCGATCCAGCCCGGGGCCACGGCGTTGACCCGCACCCCGGCGTAACCCCATTCGAAGGCGGCGGTCTTGGTCAGGTTGTCCATGCCCGAGCGCGCCGCGCCGGAGTGGCCCATGCCGGGCATGCCGCCCCACATGTCGGCGAGCATGTTGACGATGCTGCCGCCGTGCTTGCTCATGGATTGGTTGAACACTTCCCGGGCCATCAGGAAACCGCCCACCAGGTTGGTGCGCATCACGGTTTCGAAACCTTTCTGATTGATCGAGGCCAGCGCCGAGGGAAACTGGCCGCCGGCATTGTTGACCAGGCCGTGAATCGGGCCGTGCTCGCGGATCAGTTCGCTGACCAGATGCTTGACCGCTTCTTCCTCACGGATGTCGCAGGTCTTCCAGTCAGCCTTGCCGCCGTCTTCGGCGATCTCGGCGGCAACGCTTTTGAGTTTGTCGGCCTTGCGGCCGATCAGCAGCACGTGGGCGCCGAGGGCGGCCAGTTCGTGAGCGGTGCAACGGCCGATGCCGCTGCCGCCCCCGGTGACAATGATGGTTTGGCCAGCAAACAAATCGTGTTTGAAGATCGAATCGTAGGCCACGGCGACAGTCCTCTAGTTGACCTGGTCGGCGATGCTCTGGGGCACCGGAATCTGGATATCCAGCAGCTGCTGGGCGAAGGCTTTGCCTTGCGGGTCAATCCGCAGGCTGGCCACGCCACCGCCGCCGAGGGCATTTTCCAGGAGGAAATTAAAGCTCTGAGTGCCCGGCAAATACCAGCGCTCGACGCGCCCGTGAACCGGGTCGAGAACGTGGCGCATCCAGTCGACGATCACCTCCGGGGTCAGCGCTTCGGCGATCCACGGCAGGTACTCGGGCTCGCGGGCCATGACGCCGATATTGCTGTGATTGCCCTTGTCGCCGGAGCGGGCGACCGCCAGTTTGATCAGCGGCACGCTGGCGTCGGCCAGGCCCGAGGGTTGGGGCGGAGCAAAAGGCAGGGGCAGATCGGCGGCGTTCAACACATCGACGGCGGGCAGGGCGCAGGCATGGCGTTCACCCGCCAGGTCGATTTCGAGCGTGCAGGCGGATTTGTCGATCAGGAAGGAAAACAGGCGGATCAACGGATACAC
This sequence comes from Pseudomonas sp. NPDC086278, assembly GCF_050280905.1. Classification (NCBI taxonomy): domain Bacteria; kingdom Pseudomonadati; phylum Pseudomonadota; class Gammaproteobacteria; order Pseudomonadales; family Pseudomonadaceae; genus Pseudomonas; species Pseudomonas sp. NPDC086278. Next base: position 46,723 of record NZ_JBNNWE010000014.1, on the reverse strand, counting down.
GGTGGGGCGTCCGCCGACAATGCCCGTCAGGCCAGGCGCCATGCCGGTGGCGGCCTGGGCGATTTCCCGGGAGAACACGATCAACGCTTGCTTGTCCGGATGGCGTACGGCGAGTTTGATCACCACTTCACGGCTGTCCTGGCGTTGCCCGTGCGGGCCGTAAGTCGCTTCGCTGCCGAGCAGTTCGATGTTCACTTCACTGTAGGGCGGCCAGCCGCGCTGGCTGAAGATTTCCGAGGTTTTGTTGATGATCGCCTGGCTGACCCGGCGCGCCTTGTCGACCGCATCGATGCCGGCCATCAGGCAACTGGCGGTACAGCGAAACCCGTCCAGGTAGGTGGCGCTGACCTTGTACTGGTCCGTCGGCGGCAAGCCTTTGGCGCCGTGAACCTGAACCGCGTTCTTGCCTTGCTGCACCAGTTTGACCTGGGAGAAATCGCAGACCACATCCGGCAGCAGGTAGGCTTGCGGGTCGCCGATTTCATAAAGCATTTGCTCGCCGACGGTCAGGGGTGTGACCAGGCCGCCGGAGCCTTCGGGTTTGCTGACGATGAACTGGCTGTCGGCGCCGACCTCGACAATCGGGAAACCGATGTGTTCGTAGTCGGGCACGTCGCGCCAATCGGTGAAGTTGCCACCGGTGCACTGCGCGCCGCATTCGATGATGTGGCCGGCCAGTGCGGCCTGGGCGAGTTTGTCGTAATCGTCCCAGGACCAGCCGAACTCATGCACCAGCGCGGCACTGACCACGGCGCTGTCGACCACGCGCCCGGTGATCACAATGTCCGCGCCCAAACGCAAGGCTTCGACAATGCCTGGCGCGCCGAGGTAGGCGTTGGTCGACACGCACATCGGCGGCAAGGGCGCGCCACTGAACATTTCTTCAAGGCCAAGGCCGCTCAGCCGATTGAGCTGCGGTTGCAGGTCGTCGCCCAACAACACGGCGATTTTCAGCGCCACCCCGGCCTTGTCGCAGGCCGCTTGCAAGGCAGCGGCGCAGGCTTGCGGGTTGACCCCGCCGGCGTTGCTGATGACGCGGATCCGCTGTTCGGCAAGTTGCCCCAGCAGCGGGCTCAGGACTTCGATGAAATCCCCCGCATACCCGGCCTGCGGGTCTTTCAGCCGTGCGCCGGCCATGATCGACAGGGTGATTTCGGCCAGATAGTCGAACACCAGGTAGTCCAGGCGTCCTCCGGCCACCAACTGCGTGGCGGCGGTGGGGGTGTCGCCCCAGAACGCGCTGGCGCAACCGATGCGAATTGTTTTGGGCACAGTCAACGGCATAACCACCTCCGACAGAAGTGTGTCGAGACTACCAAGCAAGCGCTTGGTTTGTAAACGTTTGAAATATCTTCAGCCCAAGCGCTTGCTTGGTCGTCGTTGCCAGCTTAAATTGCCCGCGCAACTCCGCTGTTTTGGCGGCGAGCGGCGCATTTGACTGATCGACTGCAGGAGAGAACGGGTGGACGAGCAAAAAGCCCTGAGGGTGATGCGCGAATTGGTCGACGCCGGCCAATTGACCGACCCCGACAGCGCTCGCGGCAAACTGCTGCAAGTGGCGGCCCACCTGTTTCGCAACAAAGGCTATGAGCGCACCACCGTGCGCGATCTGGCCGGCGCCGTGGGCATTCAGTCGGGGAGCATTTTTCATCACTTCAAAAGCAAGGACGAGATCCTGCGCGCGGTGATGGAGGAAACCATTCGCTACAACACCGCGTTGATGCACGCGGCGCTGGCAGATTCGGGCAACGTGCGCGAGCGTGTCCTGGCGCTGATCCGCTGCGAATTGCAGTCGATCATGGGCGGCAGCGGCGAGGCCATGGCGGTGTTGGTGTATGAGTGGCGTTCGCTGTCCGAGGACGGCCAGGCACAGGTGCTGGCGCTGCGCGATATCTATGAAGAACTGTGGTTGCAGGTGCTCGGCGAAGCCAAGGCCGGGGGGCTGATTCGTGGCGACGTATTTATTACCCGGCGCTTTCTGACGGGTGCGCTGTCGTGGACCACAACCTGGTTTCGACCGGATGGCAGCATGAACATCGATCAACTGGCCGAGGAAGCCCTGATTCTGGTGCTGGAGGAAAAACACTAAGGGGGTTTACGGAGCCGAAGGAAACTGGCTAAGTGGCCGAAACCGCCTAGCTTGAGTGCATTGATGCGTATTTTTTTGGGGAGTGGGTTGTTTTGATGTATTCGCCAATATGGACGGCTTCGCGGCTTCTGCTGGCGTCGCTGGCGGCGTTCAGTGTATTGCCCTCCCAGGCGGCGCAGCTGGTGCGGATCGGTGCCGCACATTTCCCGCCCTACACCGTGCGCCCGGAGTCCGGTGCCGACACGGGCCTGCTGCCGCAATTGGTCGAGGCCCTCAATCAGTCGCAGCACGACTACCAGTTCGTGCTGGTGCCCACGTCCATTCCCCGGCGCTTCGGTGATTTCAAGCAGGGCCGGGTCGACATGGCGATCTTCGAGAACCCCGACTGGGGCTGGAAAGAAATCCCGCACACCAGCGTCGACATGGGCCTGGAGGACGCGGAGATCTTTGTCGCGCAACGGACACCGGATCGCCAGCAAGACTATTTTGCCGACCTGACCGGCAAGCGCCTGGCGCTGTTCAGCGGCTACCACTACGAGTTCGCCAACTTCAATGCCGACCCCAGGTTCCTCGCGCAAAACTACAACGCGACGTTGACCTATTCCCATGACAGCAACTTGCTGATGGTACTGCGCGGGCGGGCGGACATTGCCCTGGTGACGCGTTCCTACCTGAGCGACTACTTGCTGCGCAATGAAAAGGTCGGCGATCAACTGCTGGTGTCGCAACGCATCGATCAGGTCTATCACCATTACGCGATCCTGCGTCCGCTGGCGCCGATCAGCGGTGAAGCGTTTGGCAAGTTGCTGCAAGGATTGCGCGACAACGGCCAGATGCTGAAGATTTTCGATCCGTACAAGATCGCTATCGTGCCGGTGCCCCGCACCTGAACAGTGCCGCAGGTCATGTCATTCGTGACTTTGCTTAAATTTTTCCGCCCGGCTCACGTCACCTCGTTGAACTGTCGACGATTATCGTGAGCCCGACCCATGCCCAATCTGAATGACCTGACTGCCCTGGCCCTGCCGACGGGGCGCCGTCTTGTAGCGGATGAAACCGAACACCGACTCAGCCTCAGCCTCGACGGGCAGCCGCTGATCACCGTGCGCCTGACTCGTGAACCGCACATGCACCTGCAAATCGAAGAACGGTTCGCTGCGCCTGACAGTCAGGCCATCGGGTGTGTCTGTTATTGGCTGTTCGCCCGAGACCCGGCGTGCCAGCGCCTGACATTCCACCTTGAAACATCGCCCGTCGATGCGTTGCGCAGCGGTTTGTTGATCGGCACCGACACCGCTGGCCAATACCGCTGCGAGCGCACGATGTTCTGGCAATTGCCTCAGCCCTGGCTGGGCCAAGCGCCGGCAGCCAGTTTTCCGCAGCAGATGCTCATCAGTAACGGCAAGCGCCATCCGCTGCGACCGGTAAAGCCGCGCGGTGAAGTCTATCGGCGTTTCGACGCCCGCCTCGGTGCGTGGATTTCGTTGCGCACGGTGGACATCGAACTGGACCTGGAGCGCTTCAATCGCTGGCAGAACAACCCGCGCGTGGCGAGTTTCTGGCAGGAGGAAGGCAGTCTCGAACAGCACCGCGAGTACCTCGGCAAACTCGATGCCGACCCACATACCTTGACGTTGATCGGCTGTTTCGATGATCAGCCGTTCGCTTACTTCGAAGCGTACTGGGCCAAGGAAGACCGCATTGCGCCGTTCTATGACGCCGACAACTACGACCGTGGCATTCACATGCTGGTAGGCGAAGAAAACCATCGTGGCCCGCACAAGGTGGCGAGTTGGTTATCGGCGTTGGTGCATTACCTGTTTCTGGATGATCCGCGCACTCAACGGGTGGTCGCCGAGCCGCGCGCCGACAACGCGAAGATGATCGGGCATATGCAGGGGCAAGGGTTTCATTGCGAGAAAGAATTCGACTTCCCGCACAAGCGTGCGGCGTTGATGGCGTTGGGGCGTGAGCGGTTTTTTGATCGGTGCACGTTGTCGTGATGCCTGGGGCTCAAGATCCATTGCGGTCTTGAGCCCGCCAGCGTCGGTCGCCGTTCCCACAGGATTTTCGTTGACCCTGCGGGAGCGCGCTTGCTCGCGATGGGGGGCGACGGAAAATTTCCGGTCTTAACGGCGGGCGAAGGTATCTGCGCGACTGCCCGACACCTTGCGGCAATGCACCAGCGCATCGCGAATCATGAAGTTCACCAGCGTCGGCGAAACCCCCAGTTCCTTGGCGATGTCCTTCTGCGGCACGCCGTGCAGGCGGTACATCTCGAAGGCATAGCGTGTACGGCTCGGCAGCTCCGTCAGCGCATCGGCAATGTGTTCAAGTGTCGAGAAATTGATGTGCGAGGTTTCCGGCGAAGCACCCTGAATCACCACGTTCAGACCTTCCTCTTCAGGACCCGAATATTTCAGCTCCAGCGCCTGCTTGCGGTAGTGGTCGATCGCCAGGTTACGCACGATCTGGAACAGGTAACTGAGCTGGGCCTTGATGGAGGACGTGATCTGCGGCGCTGATTGCAGGCGGAAAAACGCATCTTGCACCACGTCTTCGGCACGCGACCGGCAGCCCGTAATGCGCGCTGCGATTTTGACCAGAATCAGCCGGTTATCGACAAAAGCCTGAAGTAGCGGTGAATCGCACCTGCTTGTGGATACTTGTTCCGTCATGGAAATCACCTTGCTGCAAATAGGGTTGCGGGACGTCAAGAGTTTCGGAGGCGTCCTACACATCGAGCGACAAATTATGTTGAATGATAATGATTGTCAATTGAGAAATAGAATTAATGCGCCATTCGGGTGCGATTTGAGAACTGCGACACGCTGCCGCAGTGCAGCCCCGTTGGCGATCACGTCTTGCCGACTAATTATTTCAAGACGTCATCCGTTCTCATTGGTGAATGGTTCCGGGCGTGCGTCCCGGCCATAACCGCATTCCCAATGCCTTGCGCGGTCGGCGAAGACCGCGTCTTGCATGCCCCCCGACAGGGCATGACGTTAGAAAACCGATTCCATTTGCAAGCCGAATTCAGGCAGGAAACCTCATGACCGACGCGTTCGAACTCCCAGGCACCCTGGTCCAAGCCCTCCAGCGCCGCGCGGCACTGACGCCGGATCGGGTGGCCTTGCGGTTTCTCGCCGACACCCAGGATCAGTCGGTGGTGCTCAGTTACCGCGAACTGGACCAGCGCGCCCGCACCATTGCCGGCGCGTTGCAGGCCGGGACGGACCTCGGCGATCGCGCCGTGCTGTTGTTTCCCAGCGGACCGGATTACGTCGCGGCGTTTTTTGGTTGCCTGTATGCGGGCGTGATTGCGGTGCCGGCCTATCCGCCGGAGTCGGCCAAGCGTCATCACCAGGAACGGCTGCTGTCGATCATCGGCGATGCCGAACCGCGCCTGTTGCTGACCAGCGCCGACCAGCAAGCCGCGTTGCAGCACATCGAAGGCGCGCCGCCGCTGCTGTGCGTCGACACGCTCGACCATTCGCTGGCCGACCATTGGGTCGAGCCAATGCTTGAAGACGATGACATCGCCTTTCTGCAATACACCTCCGGTTCCACCGCGTTGCCAAAAGGCGTGCAAGTCAGTCACGGCAATCTGGTCGCCAACGAGCTGTTGATTCGCCACGGTTTTGGCATTGATCTGAACCCTGACGACGTGATCGTCAGCTGGCTGCCGCTGTACCACGACATGGGCCTGATCGGCGGTCTGTTGCAGCCGATTTTCAGTGGCGTCCCCTGCGTGTTGATGTCGCCGGCCTACTTTCTCGGCCGGCCATTGCGCTGGCTGGAGGCGATCAGCGAATACGGCGGCACCATCAGCGGCGGCCCGGACTTCGCCTATCGACTGTGCAGCGAACGGGTCAGCGCAGCGGCGCTGGAAAAACTCGACCTCAGCCATTGGCGCGTCGCGTACTCCGGTTCCGAACCGATTCGCCTCGACACCCTGGAACGTTTCGCCGAGAAATTCGCCGCGTGCGGTTTTACCCCGGACAGTTTCATGGCGTCTTACGGCTTGGCCGAAGCCACGCTGTTCGTGGCGGGTACGCGCCGTGGCCACGGCATCGGCAACCTGCGCGTGGACGACCAGGCATTGGCACAGAACCGCGCCGAGACGGGCGAGGGCAGCGCGATCATGAGTTGCGGGATCAGCCAGCCGGACCACGCGGTGCTGATTGTCGAACCGGCGTCGCTGAGCGAATTGGCCGCCAACACCGTCGGCGAAGTCTGGGCCAGCGGCCCCAGCATCGCCCACGGTTATTGGCGCAACCCGCAAGCCAGCGCCGAGACGTTCGTTCAGCACGCCGGTAAAACCTGGCTGCGTACCGGCGACCTGGGGTTCATGCGTGACGGTGAACTGTTTATCACCGGGCGCCTGAAAGACCTGCTGATCGTTCGCGGGCACAACCTCTATCCGCAAGACATCGAGCAAACCGTCGAGCGCGAAGTCGAGGTGGTGCGCAAAGGTCGCGTCGCCGCGTTCGCGGTCACGGTCGACGGTCAGGAAGGCATCGGCATCGCCGCCGAAATCAGCCGCAGCGTGCAGAAAATCCTGCCGCCCGAGGCGCTGATCAAGGCCATTCGCCAAGCGGTGGCCGAGGCGTATCAGCAAGCGCCAAGCGTGGTGGTGCTGCTCAATCCGGGCGCGCTGCCGAAGACCTCCAGCGGCAAGCTGCAACGCTCGGCGTGCCGCAATCGCCTCGCCGATGGCAGCCTCGACAGCTACGCCCTGTTTCCGTCGGAGGCGAGCGAAAACGAACGCGGCAGCGCATCGGCGTCCGAACTGCAAACCCTGATCGGCCGGATCTGGTGCGAGCATTTGCAGGTCAAACAAATCAAGGCTGACGAGCACTTTTTCCTGCTCGGCGGCAACTCCATCGCCGCCACTCAAGTGGTCGCGCGCCTGCGTGAAGAACTGGGCCTGGAATTGAACCTGCGCCTGCTGTTCGAAGCGCCAACCCTCGGGGCATTTACCGCTGCGGTCGCGCAGCTGCAACACGACGGCGGTCTGGCCCAAGGCGCGATCACTGCGCTGTCACGCAGCGAAGCGCTGCCGCAATCGCTGGCGCAAAACCGTTTGTGGATCACCTGGCAACTCGACCCGCAGAGCAGCGCCTACAACATTCCTGGCGCCTTGCGCTTGCGCGGCGAGCTCGACGAAGAGGCGTTACGCGCCAGTTTCCAGCACCTGATCGAGCGCCACGAATCCCTGCGCACGCGCTTCTTCGAACGCGACGGCGTGGCGCTGCAACAGGTCGATGCGGCGGGTGAATTCAACCTGCAACGCATCGACATCAGCGACTTGCCCGCCGCCGAGCGTGAAGCCCGCGCGCAGCAGATCCGTGAAGACGAGGCCTGCACTCAATTCGATCTGGAGCAGGGCCCGTTGCTGTGGGTAACGCTGGTTCGGCTTGGCGACGAAGAACATCAACTGCTGGTGACGATGCACCACATCATCGCTGACGGCTGGTCATTGAACGTGCTAATCGACGAGTTCTCGCGCCTGTACGCAGCAGCGTCCCAAGGCGAAACAGCCGCATTGGCGCCGTTGCCGACGCACTACGCCGACTACGGCAGCTGGCAGCGCCAGTGGCTGGCGCAAGGCGAGGGCGAGCGGCAACTGGCGTACTGGAAAGCGCAATTGGGCGAGGAACATCCGACCCTGAACCTGGCCACTGACCACCCGCGTTCGGCGCAACACCTGCACAGGGCCGCGCGCCACACCGTGCGTCTGGACGCGACCTTGAGCGATGCCATTCGCCAGACCGCCCAGGCTCATCAAGCCACCTCGTTCATGCTGTTGCTCAGCGCGTTCCAGAGCCTGTTGCACCGCTACAGCGGTCAGCGCGACATTCGCGTCGGGGTGCCCAACGCCAACCGTCCGCGCCTGGAAACCCAAGGGCTGATCGGCTTCTTCATCAATACCCAGGTCTTGCGCGCCGAGGTCGATTCGCGGCTGCCGTTCGTTGAACTGCTGGCGCAAACCCGTCTGGCGGCGATGGGCGCGCAAGCGCATCAGGACCTGCCGTTCGAGCAACTGCTGGAAGCGTTCCCGCAGGCACGCGAACAAGGGCTGTTCCAGGTCATGTTCAACCATCAGCAACGGGATTTGAGCGCACTTCGGCGCCTGCCCGGTTTGCTCGCCGAAGAGCTGCCGTGGCACAGCCGCGAAGCCAAGTTCGACCTGCAATTGCACAGTGAAGAAGATCGCAACGGTCGCCTGAGCCTGTCCTTCGACTACGCCAGCGAACGGTTCGACGCGGCCAGCATCGAGCGTCTGGCCGTGCATTTCGGCAACCTGCTGCGCGCCGTTTGCGACCAACCAGAGGCCGCCATTGGCGACCTGCCACTGCTGAGCCCGAATGAACACGAGCAGCAATCCTCGTGGAGCGCCTCCCCCTGCGAACCGGCCAGTCAATGGCTGCCGGAGCTGCTCAACGAACAGGCGCGCCTGACCCCGCAAAGCGTCGCGCTGATGTGGGACGGCGGCAGCCTCGATTTCGCCGAACTGCACAGTCAGGCCAACCGCCTCGCACATTACCTGCGCGACAAAGGCGTCGGCCCGGACGTCTGCGTGGCCATTGCCGCCGAACGCTCGCCGCAACTGCTGATCGGCCTGTTGGCGATCATCAAGGCCGGTGGCGCCTACGTGCCGCTGGACCCGGATTACCCGGCGGATCGCCTGGCCTACATGCTCGGCGACAGCGGCGTCGAATTGCTCCTGACGCAAACCGGATTGCTTGAACGCTTACCGGCCAGCAACGGCGTCAGCGTGATCGCCATGGACGCGCTGCACCTGGAAAACTGGCCGAGCCACGCGCCCGGTTTGCACCTGCACGGCGACAACCTCGCTTATGTGATTTACACCTCCGGTTCCACCGGCCAGCCGAAGGGTGTCGGCAATACCCATGCGGCGCTCGCCGAGCGTTTGCAATGGATGCAGGACACCTACCGCCTGAACGACAGCGACGTGCTGATGCAAAAAGCACCGATCAGTTTCGACGTGTCGGTGTGGGAGTGCTTCTGGCCGCTGATCACCGGCGCACGCCTGCTGCTTGCCGGCCCTGGCGAACACCGCGATCCGCACCGCATCGCGCAACTGGTCCGGCAATTCGGCGTGACCACTTTGCACTTCGTGCCGCCGCTGCTTTCGCTGTTCATCGACGAACCGCTCAGCACCGACTGCACCAGCCTGCGCCGCGTGTTCTCCGGTGGTGAAGCGTTGCCGGCGGAACTGCGCAATCGCGTCCTGCAACAGCTGCCCGCCGTACAACTGCACAACCGTTACGGCCCGACCGAAACCGCAATCAACGTCATCCACTGGCACTGCACCACGGCCGATGGCGAGCGCTCGCCGATTGGCCGGCCATTGGCCAACGTCATCTGCCGCGTGCTCGACAGCGAGCTCAACCCGCTGCCGGCCGGTGTGCCGGGCGAACTGTGCATCAGCGGCATCGGTCTGGCACGGGGTTATCTGGGCCGTCCGGGCCTGACCGCCGAACGTTTTGTGGTCGATCCGCTGGGTGAGCAGGGCGCACGCTTGTACCGCACCGGCGACCGCGCGCGCTGGACCGACGATGGCGTGATCGAGTACCTCGGCCGTCTCGATCAGCAAGTCAAATTGCGCGGCTTTCGCGTTGAACCCGAGGAAATCGAAGCCCGGTTGCTGGCGCAGGACGGTGTCGCGCAAGCCGTGGTGCTGGTGCGCGAAACGGCCGCTGGCGGCCAGTTGATCGGTTACTACACCGCGACCGAAAACGACGAAGCCGAAGACCTGCAAAGCGCACGCCTGAAGACCGCACTGGCGGCCGAGCTGCCGGAGTACATGGTCCCGGCGCAACTGATGCGTCTGGAACAAATGCCCTTGAGCCCGAGCGGCAAACTCGACCGCCGCGCCTTGCCTGCGCCGCAATGGCAGGTGCGCGAGCACGTCGAACCGGTCAGCGCACTGGAGCAACAGATCGCCGGCATCTGGCGCGAAGTCCTGGGCCTGGCGCAGGTCGGGCTGCGCGACGATTTCTTCGCCCTCGGCGGTCACTCGCTGCTGGCCACGCAAATCATCTCCCGCACCCGTCAGGCCTGCGACGTCGAATTGCCGCTGCGCGCGCTGTTCGAAAACAGTGAACTGGGTGCATTCGCCGAACAGGTGCAACGGCTCCGGGCCAGTGGCGACACCAACAAACAGCCGCCAATCGAGAAAGTCGACCGCAGCCAACCGGTGCCGCTGTCCTATTCCCAGCAGCGCATGTGGTTCCTCTGGCAGATGGAGCCGGACAGCCCGGCCTACAACGTCGGTGGCATGGCGCGCCTGCGCGGGGCGCTGGATGTCGGGCGCTTCGAGGCGGCGCTGCAAGCGCTGATCCAGCGTCACGAAACCCTGCGCACCACGTTCCCGAGTGTCGACGGGGTGGCGCAACAGCGGGTGCATGCGCACACCGGGATGCGCCTGGACTGGAAGGACTTTTCCGCGCTGGAAGCCGACACCCGCGAACAGAACGTCCAGCAACTGGCCGACGCCGAGGCGCACAAACCCTTCGATCTGGAGACCGGGCCGCTGCTGCGCGCCTGTCTGGTGAAGACCGCCGAGCACGAACACTATCTGGTGTTGACCCTGCACCACATCGTCACCGAAGGCTGGGCGATGGACATCTTCGCCCGGGAACTGAGTGCGCTGTACGAAGCGTTCGTCGATGACCGCGAATCGCCGCTGCCGCCGTTGCCGGTGCAATACCTGGATTACAGCGTCTGGCAGCGTCAGTGGCTGGAGTCTGGCGAACGTCAGCGTCAGCTCGACTACTGGACCGCGCAACTGGGCCGCGAACATCCGCTGCTGGAATTGCCGGCCGACCGTCCGCGTCCACCGGTGCAGAGCCATCAAGGCGAACTGTTCCGTTTTGACCTGAGCGATGACCTCGCCGCCCGCGTTCGTGCGTTCAATGCGCAAAACGGCCTGACCCTGTTCATGACCATGACCGCCGCGCTGGCCGTGCTGCTTTATCGCTACAGCGGCCAGACCGATTTGCGCATCGGCGCGCCGGTCGCCAACCGGATTCGCCCGGAAAGCGAAGGGCTGATCGGTGCGTTCCTCAATACCCAGGTGCTGCGTTGCCAGCTCGACGGGCAGATGTCCGTCGGCGAATTGTTCGAGCAGGTTCGCCACACGGTGATCGAAGGCCAGTCCCATCAGGACTTGCCGTTCGATCATTTGGTCGAAGCGTTGCAGCCACCGCGCAGCGCCGCCTACAACCCGTTGTTCCAGGTGATGTGCAACGTGCAGCGCTGGGAGTTCCAGCAAAGCCGCACCCTCGCCGGCATGACCGTCGAATACCTGGCCAACGATGCGCGCGCGACCAAGTTCGACCTCAACCTGGAAGTCACGGACCTCGACCATCGCCTCGGTTGCTGCCTGACCTACAGCACCGATTTGTTCGACGAGCCGCGCATTGCGCGCATGGCCGGGCATTGGCGCAATCTGCTGGAAGCGCTGCTGGCCGATCCGCAACAGCGCCTCAGTGAGTTGCCGTTGCTGCACGCCACGGAACAGCAAGACCTGTTCGACAGTCTCGGCGTGGAACCCGGCGAACATCGCCTCGACCAATGCATTCATCACCTGTTCAGTGAGCAAGCGCTGGCGCGCCAAGAGGCACCGGCCCTGACCTTTGCCGGGCAGACCCTGAGCTACGCCGAACTAGACAGCCGCGCCAATCAACTGGCCTGGATGCTCCGTGAGCGCGGTGTCGGGCCGCAGGTTCGCGTCGGCCTGGCGCTGGAGCGTTCGCTGGAAATGGTCGTCGGCTTGTTGGCGATCCTGAAAGCGGGCGGCGCGTACGTGCCGCTCGACCCGGAATACCCGCTGGATCGCCTGCATTACATGATCGAAGACAGCGGCATCGGTTTGCTGCTCAGCGATGCGCCGATGTTCAAGGCCCTCGGTGAATTGCCACCGACCGTGGATCGCTGGTGCCTGGAAGATGACAGCGCCGAACTGGCCAATTACCCGACCACGGAGCTGCCGTTTATCAGCCTCGCGCAGCATCAGGCGTACCTGATTTACACCTCGGGCTCCACCGGCAAACCGAAAGGCGTGGTGGTGTGCCACGGTGAAATCGCCATGCATTGCCAAGCCGTGATCGAACGTTTTGCCATGCGCCCCGACGACTGCGAATTGCACTTCTATTCGATCAACTTCGACGCTGCCACCGAGCGCTTGCTGGTGCCGCTGTTGAGCGGTGCGCACGTGGTGTTGCGCGCCCAGGGCCAGTGGGACGCGCAGGCCATCTGCGGGCTGATCCGTCGCCATCACATCAATATCCTCGGCTTCACCCCAAGCTACGGCAGCCAGTTGGCGCAGTGGCTGGCAACCCAGGGCGAAACATTGCCGGTGCGCATGATCATCACCGGCGGTGAAGCGCTGACGGGCGAACACTTGTCGCGGATTCGCGCGGCGTTCAAGCCGAGCGTGTTTTTCAACGCCTACGGGCCGACCGAAGCCGTGGTCATGCCGCTGGCAAGTCTGGCGCCCGAGCAACTTGAAGAAGGGCTGGGCAGTGTGCCGATCGGCAGCGTGATCGGCGCTCGCGTGGCTTACATTCTCGACGCCAACCTGGCGTTGGTGCCGCCAGGCGCGACCGGCGAGTTGTACGTCGGCGGTGCCGGGCTGGCGCAGGGTTATCACCAGCGTGCGGGCATGACCGCTGAACGTTTTGTGGCGGACCCGTTCGCCGGCAATGGCGGGCGCATCTACCGCACCGGCGATCTGGTGCGTCAGCGCGCCGATGGTCTGGTGGAATACCTCGGGCGCATCGACCATCAGGTGAAGATCCGTGGTTTCCGGATCGAGCTGGGCGAGATTGAAACCCGTCTGCTGGAACACGCATCGGTGCGTGAAGCGGTGGTGTTGGCCCTTGATGCGCCAAGCGGAAAACAACTGGTTGGCTATCTCGTCACCGAAGTCGCCGAACAGGACGAAGCGCAACAGGCCGCGCTGCGTGAGGCGTTGAAAGCGCATCTGAAATCGCAGCTGCCGGACTACATGGTGCCCACGCAGCTGATCCTGCTGGCGAGCATGCCACTGACCACCAACGGCAAACTGGATCGCCGCGCATTGCCGGCGCCAGACTCGGAGTTGAACCGTCAGCAGTACGTGGCGCCGAGCAACGAGCTTGAGCTGACGTTGGCCGGGATCTGGTGCGAAGTGCTGAACGTGGCGCAAGTCGGCCTCAACGATAACTTCTTTGAACTGGGTGGCGATTCGATCCTGTCGATTCAAGTGGTCAGCCGCGCACGGCAGCAGGGTATTCATTTCAGCCCGCGTGATCTGTTCCAGCACCAGACCGTGCAGACCTTGGCGGCTGTGGCGACGCGCACCGAGCAGATCACCGCCGAGCAAGGTTTGCTCGCTGGCGAATCGCGTCTGACGCCGATTCAGCACTGGTTCTTCGACACCGACATTCCCGAGCGTCAGCACTGGAACCAGTCGTTGCTGCTGGAACCGACCGAGGCGCTACAACCGCATCGGCTGGAGCACGCGTTGCTGGCGGTGATCGCGCAACATGACGCCTTGCGCCTGCGCTTCAGCGAGACGGCGGGGCGTTGGCAAGCCGAGCACCAGGCGGTGTCCGATGCACCGGTGCTGTGGCAAGTGCGTGTGTCGTCGATGGACAAATGCACCGCGTTGTTTGCCGATGCGCAACGCAGCCTCGACCTTGAGCACGGGCCGTTGCTGCGGGTGTTGTTGGTCGATGGCCCGGAGGGGCAACAACGGTTGTTCATCGCCATTCACCATTTGGTGGTGGACGGCGTTTCGTGGCGGGTGCTGCTGGACGATCTGCAAACGGTTTACCGTCAGCTCGACGCGCAACAGGCGGTCAGGTTGCCGGCGAAAACCAGCGCGTTCAGGGACTGGGCGGCGCGTTTGCAGGCTTACGCCGGCAGCGAATCCTTGCGCGAAGAACTGAGCGGGTGGCAGGCGCAACTGGCCGGGCCGGCGGCTGAATTGCCGTGCGAGCGTCCACAGGGCGGCCGGCAGAATCGTCACGCGCAAACCGTCAGCGTGCGTCTCGATCCCGAGCGAACCCGGCAATTGCTGCAACAGGCGCCGAGCGCCTACCGCACGCAGGTCAATGACCTGCTGCTGACCGCATTGGCCCGCGTGGTGTGCCGCTGGAGCGGCCACGAGTCAACGCTGATTCAGCTCGAAGGCCACGGCCGCGAAACCCTGTTCGACGACATCGATCTGACGCGCACCGTAGGTTGGTTCACCAGCGCCTATCCATTACGCCTGACGCCGGCGAACGGGCAGGGCGACTCGATCAAGTCGATCAAGGAGCAACTGCGCTCGGTGCCCCACAAAGGCCTGGGTTACGGGGTGCTGCGTTACCTGGCCGACGGCATCAGCCGGCAGACCATGGCCGCGTTGCCCGTGGCGCCGATCACCTTTAATTACCTTGGCCAGTTCGACCAGAGTTTTGGTGTTGACGCGTTGTTCCGCCCCCTCGATGAAGCGGTGGGCGCGGCCCACGATCCGCACGCGCCGCTGCCCAACGAGCTGAGCATCGACAGTCAGGTCTACGGCGGTGAACTGGTGCTGCGCTGGACGTTCAGCGCCGAACGCCATGACGCGCAAACCATCAGCGACCTGGCGAACGCCTACGTCGGCGAACTGCAAAGCCTGATCGAACATTGCTTGCAGGCCGACGCCGGCGGCCTGACGCCATCGGACTTCCCGCTGGCCAGGCTGACGCAGACGCAACTGGATGCGCTGCCCATTCCAGCCGCCGCCATCGAAGACGTCTACCCGCTGACTCCGATGCAGGAAGGCATGCTGCTGCACACCTTGCTGGAACCGGGCACCGGCCTTTATTACATGCAGGATCGCTACCGCATCAACAGCGAGCTCGACCCGCAACGTTTCGCCGAGGCCTGGCAAGCGGTGATCGCCCGTCATGAAGCCCTGCGCGCCTCGTTCTGCTGGAACGTCGGCGAAGACATGCTGCAAGTGATCCACAAACCGGGCAGCACACCCATCGAGTACCTCGACTGGACCGCCATCGCCGATGCCGAGCAAGAGCCGAAGCTGCAAACGCTGCTGAAAAACGAGCGCGAAGCCGGGTTCGATCTGCTCAATCAGGCGCCGTTCCACCTGCGCTTGATCAAGGTCGGCGCGGCGCGTTACTGGTTCATGATGAGCAACCACCACATCCTGATCGATGCCTGGTGCCGTTCGCTGTTGATGAACGATTTCTTCGACATCTACACCGCCCTCGGCGAAGGTCGCGACGCGCAACTGGCCGTGGCGCCACGTTATCGCGACTACATTGGCTGGCTGCAACGCCAGAGCCTGAGCGAGGCGCGGCAGTGGTGGAAAACCAACCTGCAAGGCTTCGAGCGGACCACGCCGATCCCGAGCGACCGCCCGTTCCTGCGTGAACATGCCGGCGACAGCGGCGGCATGATCGTTGGCGACCGCTACACCCGCCTCGATGCCCGCGACGGTGCGCAATTGCGCGAACTGGCGCAGGCGCATCAGTTGACCATCAACACCTTCGCCCAAGCGGCCTGGGCCTTGGTGCTGCGCCGTTTGAGCGGCGATCGCGACGTGTTGTTCGGCGTCACGGTGGCCGGGCGTCCGGTGGAAATGCCGGAGATGCAACGCACCGTCGGCCTGTTTATCAACAGCATCGCGCTGCGGGTGAAAATGCCCCAGGACGACGAACGTTGCAGCGTTCGCCAGTGGCTCAGTGGCTTGCTCGACAGCAACATGCAACTGCGCGAGTACGAATATTTGCCGCTGGTGAGCATTCAGGAAAACAGCGAATTGCCCAAAGGCCAGCCGCTGTTCGACAGCCTGTTCGTGTTCGAAAACGCGCCGGTGGAGGTCTCGGTGCTGGACCGTGCGCAAAGCCTTAATGCGACCTCGGATTCGGGCCGCACCCACACCAACTTCCCGCTGACGGCGGTGTGCTATCCGGGCGATGACCTGGGCTTGCACCTTTCGTACGACCAGCGTTATTTCGACGAGTCGACGGTCGAGCGCATGCTCGGTGAGTTCAAGCGCCTGCTGCTGGCGCTGGTCGATGGCTTCCATGGCGACATGGCCGATTTGCCGCTGCTGGGGGCCGAGGAGCAGGACTTCCTGATCCACGGCTGCAACCAGAGTGAGCACCCATACCCGCTGGAAAAAAGCTACGTCGAGTTGTTCGAAGCGCAAGTCGCGTTGCATCCGCAGCGGATTGCCGCCAGTTGCCTCGACCGGTTGCACAGTTATGTCGAGCTGAACCAGCGCAGTAACCGCCTCGGCCATGCGTTGATCGCGGCCGGTGTCGGCCTGGATCAGCCGGTGGCGTTGCTGGCCGAGCGCAACCTCGATCTGCTCGGCATGATCATCGGCAGCTTCAAGGCCGGCGCCGGTTACTTGCCGCTGGACCCGGCGCTGCCGAGCCAGCGTCTGAGCCGGATCATCGACCTGAGCCGCACGCCGTTGCTGGTCTGCACGCAAGCGTGCCGCGAGCAGGCCGTCGCGTTGCTGGAAGCCTTCGGCGGTGCCAATCGACCGACGCTGCTGGTCTGGGAAGAGGTGCAGGCGAGCGATGCCTCGGTGCAAAACCCGGGCGTCTACAGTGCAGCGGACAACCTCGCGTACGTGATCTACACCTCCGGCTCCACCGGTTTGCCCAAAGGCGTGATGGTCGAACAACGCGGCATGCTCAATAACCAGTTGAGCAAGGTGCCGTACCTGAACCTGAGTGCTAGCGATGTGATCGCGCAAACCGCTTCGCAAAGCTTCGATATCTCGGTGTGGCAGTTCCTCGCCGCACCGCTGTTCGGCGCGCGAGTCGACATCGTGCCGAACACCATCGCCCATGATCCGCAAGGCTTGCTGGCGCATGTCTCGGCGCAAGGCATCAGCGTGCTGGAAAGTGTGCCGTCGCTGATTCAGGGCATGCTTGCCCAGGAACGCATGAGCCTCGACGGTCTGCGCTGGATGCTGCCGACCGGTGAAGCGATGCCGCCGGAGTTGGCGCACCAATGGCTGCTGCGTTACCCGGAGATCGGCTTGGTCAACGCCTATGGTCCGGCGGAGTGCTCGGACGACGTGGCGTTCTTTCGCGTTGATCGGGCGTCGACGCGCGGCAGCTATTTGCCGATTGGCACGCCGACCGACAACAACCGTTTGTACCTGCTCGATGGCGCGCTGGAGTTGGTGCCGTTGGGCGCGGTCGGCGAGTTGTGTGTGGCCGGCACGGGGGTGGGGCGTGGTTACGTCAGCGATCCATTGCGCACGGCGCAGGTGTTTGTGCCGAACCCGTTTGGCGCACCGGGCGACCGTTTGTATCGCACTGGCGACCTGGCCCGTCGGCGCAGCGATGGCGTGCTCGAATACGTCGGGCGCATCGACCATCAAGTGAAGATTCGCGGCTACCGCATCGAACTGGGGGAAATCGAAGCGCGTCTGCACGAGCAACCGGAGGTTCGCGATGCGGCGGTCGGCGTGCAGGAAGGCGTGAACGGCAAGCATTTGGTTGGCTATTTGGTGGCGGCGGATTCGCCACTGAATCCGAGCGAACGCCTGGAACGCATCAAGCAACGTCTGCGTGCCGAACTGCCGGAATACATGGTGCCGTTGCACTGGTTGTGGCTGGAGCGGATGCCGCTGAACGCCAACGGCAAGCTGGATCGCAAAGCGCTGCCGGCAGTGGAGATCGGCCAGTTGCAGAGCCAGGATTACCAGGCGCCGGGCAATGCGCTGGAGCAGACGCTGGCGGATATCTGGGCCGAGGTGTTGAAGGTCGAGAAGGTCGGTGTGCGCGACAACTTCTTCGAGTTGGGCGGGCATTCGCTGCTGGCGACACAGATTGCGTCGCGGGTGCAGAAAGCGCTGCAACGCGATGTGCCGCTGCGGGCGATGTTCGAGTGCAGCACGGTGGCGGAACTGGCCGATTACATCGAGGGGCTGGCGGCGAGTGATATCACCGAGGAGAAGGTCGATCGCCTGAATGACCTGATGGCGGAGCTGGAGGGGCTGTAGTTCTGCGGCGCCTGTGATGCGCCCTTCGCGAGCAAGCGCGCTCCCACATCTGGTCCCGATTGCCAGGACCAGTGTGGGAGCGGCGGGGTTGCTCCGGGTGTCGGTGAGTTCACCACTGCATCAACTGCACAACCTACTTCGGCCCGAGAATCTTCACCAACTTGTCCGGTGAAGGCGCGCCTTGCTGCTGTTGCAACTCACCTTTGTCGTCCATGTAGAAAATCGCCGGGGTGGCTTGCAGTTCCAGGTCTTCCATCAATTGCATGTTCGCCGCCAGTTTTGCCTGAATCGCCGGTGGCACGTCTTTCAAGGCCTTGAGCGAACTGGCCTTGCCAGACTTCTCATGATCTTCCAGCGCTTTGCTCGGGTCTTTGGCCGCGAGCAATGCCGCGGATTTGCCCGGGCTGTCTTCACGAATGATCCCGACCATGATGTGCCGCAACTGCACTTTGCCGGCATTCACCCATGGCCGCGCCTGTTCCCAGAACATGTTGCAGTACGGGCAGTTCGGGTCGCTGAACAGGTAGACGACGCGCGGTGCATCCTTGTTGCCGTCGCCGATCCAGTTGCTCGCTTCCATCTTGCCCCAGACTTCCTTGGACATCGGCGCGTACACCAGTTTCTGCAAGGGCGCGCTGCTCAGGTCATTGCCCTCGGCGTCGTACAGGTTGCCGAGCAGTACGTGCTTGCCATCCGGAGTCAGGTAAAGCGCCATGCCACGGTTCTGGTATTGCGCCGCGTAACCGCGCAAACCGTCGGGCGCGTCGAACTGGCCGACGATTTTGGCGCCCTTGGCTTCGATTTTCTTGATCGCTTCGGGCAATTCTTCGGCGGCCTGCACAACGGGCAAGTGCAGCAGCGCGGCCCCCAGGGTCAGCGTCAGCAGGTGGCGGAGGCGGGGCATGGCAGTTTCCTTGAAGAGGTGACAGAAGAGGGGGTGTCGAAGTTTTCCAGGGCGCGGGTCAGGCTGGCGTCCGACAGTTCACCCAAATGGCTGCCCAGCAAACGACCGTCAGGGCTATAGAACAGCGTAGTCGGCAACGCCATGGAACCCACGGCCTGACCCAGTCGACCGCCGCCATCGAACAGCACGTTGGTCAGGCTCAGGCCTTGGGTTTCGAGGAAGGTGGCGACGCTTTGCATGCTTTCGGCCTGGTTGACGAACAGGAAGGTCAGGTCCGGGCGCTGCTGCTGGGCGTTTTCCAGCACCGGCATTTCCCGACGGCACGGCGGACACCAGGTGGCCCACAGGTTGATGACCAGCGGTGCGCCCTTGTAGTCGGCAAGTTGCACGGTTTCGCCGGCGGCGTTGCGCAGGGCGATGTCCGGCAGGCGCGTGCCTTGTTCGTAGATGCTCAAGGAGAACGTCGCCAGCAGCCAGAATGCGAGGCCGGCACCCACGCCCAAACCCAGCGGGCGGCGTAGACCCGGCCGACGCCAGCCGCGATACAGCGCGGCCAGCAACAGCACGATCACCCCTGGCCAGGCGAGAAAACCACCGTCGCGCAGGTCGATGATCTGCCACGGATCGTTGCGGTACTGCGCCCAGTAAGCCACGACAAAACTGACCCGCGCCGCCAGCATGCCCAACAGAAACAGGCTGAACAGCACCGATTCCGGGTTCTCGCCACCGCGTTTGGCCGCACGCCAACCGACCAACGTCGCCAGCGCCAAAGCACTGATCAGCAGCAGATGGTTAAGCGCGATGGCAAAGGTGCCGAGGGTAAAAGTCAGCATTAACGGGCGTCTCGGGTTGTGTTCCAGCGTTGCAGGAAGGTGTCGGCATCGACCTCGCCAGTGATGCGCTGACTGCGACGTTCTTCACCGTCGGCACCGATCCACAGAAAACTCGGTGGCCCCGGCACTTTGTAACGGCCGAGCAATTCGCGGCTGGCGGCATTGTCGGCGGTGACGTCCAGCCGTAGCAAGCGCACGTCGCTCAAGGCGTCGAGCACCCGGGCCTGGCCGAAGACCTTTTTCTCCATGACTTTGCACGACGTGCACCAGTCGGCGTAGTAGTCCAGCAGCACCCATTGGCCTTGGGCTTGGGCGGCGTCCAGTTCCCGTTGCAGTGCCTGCGGGCTATTGACGGTGGTGAACGCCTCGTGGGCCGTCGGGCGGCCAGCGTTGCCTGAAGTGGACGCACTGTAGACCTGCAACGGTTTCATCAGGTCGTCACTGCCACCGGCGGCGCCGATCAGCAGCAGGCTGCCCCATATTCCGAGCAACAGCGAACTGGCGCCGAACAGATGGGCCACGCGGCCGAATCCTTGCGCTTGCTTCCAGGCGCTGTAGGCGGCGATCACCAGCAGCGCACCGCACAACCCGACCCACAGCGATTCATCCAGTACCGGACGCAACATCAACAACGCGGTTGCGAGGAATAGAAAGCCGAACACGCCTTTGAGCAGGTTCATCCACGCGCCGGGTTTGGGCAGGAAGCGATTGCCGACGGTCACCAGTAACAGCAGCGGCACACCGATGCCGATACCCATCGCGAACAGAATCAACCCGCCGTGCAGTGCGTTGCCGCTTTGCGCGATGTACAGCAGGGCGCCGGCCAGCGGTGCGGTCATGCACGGCCCGACCAGTAATCCGGAGACCGCGCCCAGCACACCGGCACCGATCAGGCTGCCGCCGCGTTGATTGCGCGAAACGTTTTCCAGCCGGTCACGCACGGCCACCGGTAATTGCAGCTCGAAGAAACCGAACATCGGCAGCGCCAGCAGGACAAATACCGCGGCGAAACTGCCCAGCAGCCAGGGATTTTGCAGCAGGGCCTGCAGGTTGGCGCCGAGCATTGCGGCCAATACGCCCATCGCCGCGTAGACCAGCGCCATGCACACCACGTAGCTGCCCGCCAAGGCAAAACCGCGTCTTGGCGAGGCGCCACTGCCGACAATCAATCCGGCCAGAATCGGCAACATCGGCAAGGTGCAAGGGGTGAAAGCCAACAGCAGACCCAAGCCGAAGAACACCAGCAAACTCCAGCCCAGCGCCCGTTGTTGCAGGCCGCTTGCCAGTGCTTGATCCGGTGCTTCGTTGACTGTAGCCGACGCCGAGTTGCCGCCCAGCTCCACGACCTGGGTTTGCGGCGGATAACACAAACCGGCATCGGCGCAGCCTTGGAAGCCAACCTTGATCTGGCCGGTGGCGCCCGCCGGAATCTTTATCTCCAGACCCTGCCGGTAAACCTGCTGTTCGCCGAAGAACTCGTCACTGTGCGCTTCGCCCTCAGGCAATACGGGTTGCTGCTCTGCGGGCAAACCATCGAATTTCAGGCGTTTCTGATAAAGGTAATAGCCGTCGGTGATCTGCCAATACAACTGGGTTTCACCGGACTCAAGGCGTTCGGAGGTGAAGACGAACGCCTTTTCCACCGGCAGAAACTCAGGTTTGGTCTCGAACGGATTGGTCCCGGCCTGGGCTACGCCCGAGATCAACAGGACAAAAAATAAAAACAGACGACGCATGGGTGAGCCTTATCCCTGTGCAAGTGAGGTGCACAATGGGAGGCCGCGATTAACCGATGATTAACCGCGTCTTCACGCAGGCTCAGTCTCGGAACAGACCTGGCCAGGCGTCGTCATTCATTGCGTGCGGGCCGGAATGCAGACGGTTTTGCTGGATGTTGTAAATGAGGAACTGACCTCTGTTCAGGAAAATATAGTAATAACTGTCGGCAAACGTTCTATCGTTTTGGGCAGCGGTAATGATTCGGTGTTTGAATCGTTCCAGTCCGGGCATCGAAGTGGCGGTAATTTCTTCACGGGTAAGTTGGTTCTTCAGGAAATCAAAAGAAAGGTAATGCCCGTCATTAAGAAGGAATCGGAAAAGGAATTTTTTGCCCGTAAGTTGCCACCATGTACCCGCTACAATGCGGTCGAAATAAGGAAGCAGGGGTGCCCATATCGAATTTTCAACACGGTAGTGCGCGACGGCCTTGTCTTGATCCTGGTCGTATTTGCAGACCATCGGGGTTTCGTCCCGGTAATAAAACAACCAGGTGAAGTCGTCGGAGCCGTCGCTGTTGCCCACGTCTGTGGTGGTGAAGCCGAACCGCAGGTGTTTGGCATTTTCGTGAAAGCCGGGCCATGTGCTTTCTTTGATTGCTTCAGGGTAGCCCTCCGGGACCCGATGGTCGCCGAGATCAAATCGAGAATAGGTGTTGGTATCTTTGAAGAAGAAGTAAATGCGGTCTTTGCCGGAACGCCAGTCGGTGGCGACGAAGTTGTTGAAGTTGGGCATGGTCTAATTCCTTTTAGCGAAGTGAAGACCCTTCGTGTTGGTCGAAGAGTAATTTATTTAGTTCGTGTAATAAGTGAATGAGTTGTCTGTTGTTGCGGGAGTTAGACTATCGCGGTGTCTGTTTTTTAATAAGTGTTTTTTTGGCGTAGTTTGTTTCTCTATGAAACCAGGTTGGTGTTACTTGCTGGCGTGATTAAGGTGACAGAAAACAGCGCTGTTCGTCAGTCAACGCAGTGGCCATAATTGCGCCTTAATCCTCAGCTGTTTGACTCGCGTTTTTTCTCCTGGGAGCGTCCATGCACGTACTGGTTTGTGAAGACGATGAGCTGATCGCCAGCGGCATCGTTGCCGGCCTCACGGCTCAGGGCTTGACGGTCGAGCACGTGGCGACGGCTTCGGCTGCGCGGGCGATGCTCAAGGTCGCTGAATTTGACGTCATGGTGCTCGACCTCGGCCTTCCCGATGAAGATGGCTTGAAATTGCTGCAGCAGCTGCGTCACAGCGGTCTGGAAATTCCGGTGCTGATTCTCACCGCGCGGGATTCGGTCACCGATCGCGTCGATGGCCTGCAAGCCGGCGCCGACGATTACCTGCTTAAACCGTTCGATTTGCGCGAACTGGCCGCGCGTCTGCACACCTTGCTGCGACGGGTCGCGGGGCGCAGCGTCAATCTGATTGAGCATGGCCGCCTGACGTACGACCCGAGCAGCCGCGAAACCCTGCTCGCTGGTCAGCCGGTGGACCTCTCGCGTCGCGAGCAATCGCTGTTGCAGGCCTTGCTGCATAATCGCGGCCGCGTGCTCTCCACCGAGCAGCTCAAGGACAGCGTGTACGGTTTCAACGACGAACTGGAAAGCAACGCCCTCAACGTCCACATCCATCACCTGCGGCGCAAGCTCGGCAACGGCATTGTCGAGACCGTGCGCGGCCTGGGCTATCGTCTGGGCCCGGCTGATGGCGGAGAAGAAGCGAAGTGATGAGCCTGCGTTTGCGCCTGAGCCTCACGCTCGGCGCCGCTTTTGCCTTGATCTGGGCTCTGGCGGCGGCCTGGATGCTCAGTGATTTGCGTAATCAGATGATGTTTTCCCTCGACCAGCGGCTGGTGGCATCGGCGCGCATGGTCGCCGGGCTGCTCGAGCAATTGCCGGCGCTGCCAAGCAAGGGCGAGGGCACCCATTTCAGCGCGGAACAACTGAACATTCCCGGTGGCATGGCCTGTCAGGTCAGCTCCTTGCGCGGGGAAATCCTCGCCCGCAGCCACAGCGACCCCGAGCAAAAACTCGAAGCCGAAAAAATGGGCTTCCACGATCAGATGATCGACGGCGCGCCATGGCGCAGTTTTACCCTGGCGCGCGGCGATCTGCGTATCACCACCGCCGACCGGCAGATCGAACGCGAAGCACTGAACATGTCGATCCTGCTGGCCGCGTCAGTGCCGGTGGGCGTGGCATTGCTGGGCTGCCTGTGCCTGCTGTGGCTTGGCATCGGCCAGGGCCTGGCGCCGCTCAATCGCATGCGCGATGCCTTGATGCGACGCAGCGCCGACTCCCTCGAACCGTTGCTGATCCAGCCGCTGCCGAGTGAATTGCAACCGCTGCTGGATACGCAGAACCAGTTGTTCCAGCGCATCGGCAAGACAATCGAGCGCGAACGACGGCTGACCGGTGACGCCGCGCATGAACTGCGCAGCCCGCTGACCGCGATCAAAACCCACCTGCAAGTGGCGCGCATGACCGAAGGTTCGGCGCGGGATCAGTCGCTGGCCCGGGCCGAGGAGGGCGCTGACCGCATGCACCGCACCCTTGAGCAATTGTTGTTGCTGGCGCGTGTCGAGGGCAGCCTGTCGTTTGATGACGGCGTGCAATGCAGTGCCGAACAAGTGGCGAAACTGGCGATTCAGGACGCCGCCAGCGGTGATCGGCGGCGGATCAAGTTGCAGATGCCCATCAAGTTCTCCGAGGCGCCGGTGCAAATGCCGGCCGTGTTGTCGATTGCCGCGTTGCGCAACTTGCTGGACAACGCCCTGCGCCATACCCCCGACGACAAGGCCGTGGAACTGAGCGTCGAAACCAGCGGCAATCGCGTGCGGTTTGTGGTGCGAGATCATGGGCCCGGGATCGCCGAAGACGATCTGCAACATCTGACGCAACGCTTCTGGCGTAACGGCCAGAGCACCGGTTGCGGACTGGGCCTGGCGATTGTCCAGGCGATTGTTCAGCGCTGCGGCTGCACGCTGCATTTCGACAGCCGCCCGGACGGGTTGCGGGTCGAATTGACCATGCCGTTGCAAACCGTCTGACTCACACCGCAGAACAAATGTGGGAGCAAGCTTGCTCCCACATTCAGTTCTGAGTTGCACATCAAATGTAACTTCTCTTCATTGGCCATCAGGTCTTGAGCAGGGATATCGTCCCGGCAGCTTTTTCTCAATGGATTGAGGTAACAGCGCCATGGAAGCACTCATACACATCCGCAAGGCAACTCCCGCCGACGCCGGCATTATCAGCCGGATCGTCGAGCGTTCGATCCGCGTCGGCTGCGCGCTCGACCACCGCAACCATCCGCAAACGGTCGCCACCTGGACCCACAACAAAACCTGCGAACACGTGCAGCCGTGGCTGGACGACCCGCGCTTGTACCTCAACATCGCCCTCTTGCACGACAAACCGGTCGGCGTGGCCATGGCCGCGATCAGCGGCAAGGTCGCGTTCTGTTACGTGCAGCCGGAATGGTTTCGACGCGGTGCCGGGCAAGCGCTGGTCCGCGACCTTGAAGGCTGGCTGATCGATCACGGATTGGCTCAGGCCCGGCTCAACAGTACCCGCACCAGTGAAGCTTTTTATCGGCATCTGGGTTACCAGCCTTGCGCCGAAATCTTCGTCGTTGCCGGGCTCCACGCGATTCCCATGCACAAGCTGCTGACGCCACTGCCATAGAAAGCCGATCAAGGGTCTAAATCCTCGGCCCGCTGATGCGTTTCCAGAACAGGAAAACCTTATTGAGGGGTCGAGAGATGTCAGTCGCTACCAGCCTTATGGAAGATCAGTCGGCCCGGACCGCTTCGGCGCCGGCCGAAACGCTTTATCAATTCAACGAATCGCCGCTGCTGGCCCGTCAAAACCGTCAGGAGTCCAACGCTCGCAGCTACCCGCGCCGTATTCCATTGGCGTTGAAACGCGCCAAGGGTATCTACGTCGAGGATGTCGAGGGTCGCAGTTTCATTGACTGCCTGGCCGGGGCCGGCACGCTCGCGCTGGGGCATAACCACCCGGTGGTGATTGAAGCGATCCAGCAAGTGCTGACCGATGAACTGCCGCTGCACACACTCGACTTGACCACGCCGGTCAAAGATCAATTCGTGCAGGACTTGTTCGGTCTGCTGCCGCCAGCGTTGGCCGCCGAGGCGAAAATCCAGTTCTGCGGCCCGACCGGCACCGACGCGGTGGAAGCCGCGCTGAAACTGGTGCGCACAGCCACCGGACGCAGCACCGTGTTGTCGTTCCAGGGCGGTTATCACGGCATGAGCCAGGGGGCGTTGAGCCTGATGGGCAGCCTTGGCCCGAAAAAACCGTTGGGTGCCTTGCTCAGCAGTGGCGTGCAGTTCATGCCGTATCCCTACGACTACCGTTGCCCATTCGGCCTCGGTGGCGCGCAAGGGGTGCAGGTCAACCTCAACTACCTGGAAAACCTGCTCAACGATCCCGAGGCCGGCGTGCAATTGCCAGCGGCCGTTATCGTGGAAGCGGTGCAGGGCGAGGGCGGGGTGATCCCGGCCGATCTCGACTGGCTGCGCGGTGTGCGCCGCATCACCGAAAAGGCGGGCGTGGCGCTGATTGTCGATGAGATCCAGAGCGGTTTTGCCCGCACCGGCAAGATGTTCGCTTTCGAGCACGCCGGGATCATTCCGGACGTGGTGGTCATGTCCAAAGCCATCGGTGGCAGCCTGCCGCTGGCGGTCGTGGTTTATCGCGACTGGCTCGACACCTGGCTGCCAGGCGCCCACGCCGGGACTTTCCGCGGCAATCAGATGGCGATGGCCGCGGGTTCCGCGGTGATGCGTTACCTGACTGAACACAAGGTCTGTGAACACGCCACCGCGATGGGCGAACGCCTGAGCGAACACCTGCGCATCCTGCAACGTGACTTCCCGCAACTGGGCGATATTCGCGGTCGCGGCCTGATGCTCGGTGTCGAACTGGTCGACCCGAGCGGTGCGCCGGATGCACAAGGGCATCCGCCGATCTTCGGCCGCCTGGCCCCGCTGGTGCAGCGTGAATGCCTCAAACGCGGGTTGATTCTCGAGCTGGGCGGGCGGCATGGCGGCGTCGTGCGCTTCCTGCCGCCGCTGGTGATTACCGCCAGCGAAATCGATCGGGTCGCCGAGATTTTCGGCCGGGCCATGGCGGCAGCTACCGCCAGCCTTTAAATTTTTCAGCGGCTGCAACGTTCCTTCTACATGACGGCTGCGCACGCAGTGCAGCCCACCTTACCGCGATGGAGAAACACCATGACGTCAGTATTCGACCGCGAGGACATCCTCTTTCAGGTCGTGGTCAACCACGAAGAGCAATATTCGATCTGGCCCGACTACAAAGCCGTGCCGGCTGGCTGGCGCACCGTGGGCAAGAGCGGTCTGAAAAAGGAATGCCTGGCTTACATCGAAGAGACCTGGACCGATATGCGTCCGTTGAGCTTGCGGCAGAAGATGGAAGCGCAGGCGACGGTGGCTTAATAAGTCGCCGGCTATAAAAAAACCGCTGAACCGGTAACGGTCAGCGGTTTTTTTGGGGCTGGAGTTTCTGTTGTTCGGGAGGTCGCCTTCGCGAGCAAGCCCGCTCCCACACTGGATTTGTGGCACGACGCAATTCCAATGTGGAAGCGGGCTTGCTCGCGAAGAACGGTAACGCGGTCCAACTGACGTTACGTCCCGCTCAACCCCTTGATCAGCACATCCACATTCCCTTCCAGCTCGGCCACCGGGTCCGCGCCATCCACGCTCAGCACCACCAACCGGCTGCCGGACTCGGTGATGGCGGCTTTCACCGCTTCCGAAGGCTGTCGATGATGCAACACCACCGCCACGTCGTTATCTTTCAACGTCGCCGTCAGTTGCTTCAGTGCCTCAGGTGTCCACTCGGCATCCGGGCGCGCGTCGACACCGATCAATTCCAGATTGAGCCCGCCAATCAAGTACCCGAAGTGATCGCTAAGGCTCATGACGCTGAGATTGTCGGCACTGGCCAACCGCGCTTCACTGTCGGCACTGAGCTTGAGCAGTCGCTGTTTCAACGCCGCCAGGTTCGCCTCGATCTTCGGTTGCGCGTCAGGCGCCAGGCGCACCAGATCCGCCGCCATCACATCGGCCATCCGGCCCATGTTGTTACTGGAAAACCACGGCTGGCTGTTCAAGCCATCGACCTTGTTGCCCGGTTGCACCGCGATGCCTGGCAGGGCGCCGTCCACCGGGCGCGCGGCGTCGACTTCGACGATGCGAATGTTGCTGCGACGGGAGATCGGGTACAGCGGATCATCGGCCCACAGCGAGCGCAGACCAATCACCGCGTCGGCGTCGGTCGCCAGTTGGGCCAGCGCCGGCGCGCCACGCCCGGTGAAATAGGCCGTCTGACGGCTGCCGGGCAGGTTCGCCGGCGCGGCCCTTTCAAGGTTGACGTTTGTCCCCTTGAGCAAGACTTCGCCCAGCCCGTAAGTGATCGGCAAGGACGCCAGCACGTGCAACGGTTTGGCGCTGTCGGCGGCGAAGGTGGTGTTGACTGCCCCGCAC
The DNA here is from genome assembly GCF_050280905.1 of Pseudomonas sp. NPDC086278. Lineage (NCBI taxonomy): Bacteria > Pseudomonadati > Pseudomonadota > Gammaproteobacteria > Pseudomonadales > Pseudomonadaceae > Pseudomonas > Pseudomonas sp. NPDC086278. The sequence goes on along the minus strand of NZ_JBNNWE010000014.1, from coordinate 18,568 downwards.
AGGGCGACGGCGAGAGTCAGTTGACGCAGAGAAAATGACATTTATCCGAGGTTCCCTTTCAGGCTGGGGACGACACCGCGCGCAATCGCGGCGAGGGCGAAGGCAATACCCGCCACGAGAATGATCGCGGCACCGGACGGAATCGGCAGGTCGAAGACAATCGGCGCCAGGATCCCGCACAGCGTACTGACCGTGGCGATCAACACCGAGCACCAGAAAAACCCCTTCAGCGACTGGCTGAGCAAACGTGCCGCTGCGGCCGGAATCACCAGCAGCGCACCGACCAGAATCGCGCCGATGACTTTTACCGCCGCCACGGTGATCAGCGTCACCAGAATCACGAACAGGTAATCCAGGGTCTTCACCGCGACGCCACGCACCGCCGCCAATTGCGGGTTGAAACTGGCGAGCATGATGCGGTTGTACAGCGGCAAGGCCAGCGCCATCACCAGCGAACCGACGATGGCCAACACCAGCAGGTCATTGCCGTTTACCGTCAGCACCGAACCGAACAGTACGTTCTCCAGAATGTGCACGTTGACCTTGCCCGCCAGAATCAGCAGCAGGCTCGCGCCCAATGCCAACGACACCGAGAGGAATACACCGATCAACGTGTCCGGCGCCAGGCCGGTCCGGTTACGCAGGTAGTTCAGCAGAATCCCGAACAGCAGGCAGTAACCGAACAGGCTGCCGTAAGGCCCGGTGTACGGTTCGCCGAGCAGAATGCCGATGGCCACGCCGGTCAGTGCCGCGTGCCCGACCGCTTCGGAGAAGAACGCGAAGCGTTTGACCACCACCAGTGTGCCCAAGCCACCGAGCACCGGGCCGATCAGCAAACCGGCGAGCAGCGCGTTGACCACAAATCCATAGGCCAGCGCCTCGGGCAGGTAACCCGACGACGCCCAGCCCTGAACCATCAGCCGAAAGGCTTCGTAACTCATCAGGCAGCGCTCCGTGGATGGGTGGAGAACAGGGTCAGCAAGCGCTCCGGGGTCAGCGCTTCTTTCGGCGTGGCATCGAACAACACGCGGCGATTGAGCCCGGTGACCTTGTCCGCCAGACGCCCGACAGCCTCCAGGTCATGCTCGATCCACAGCACGGTGATGCCGCTCTGGCGCCAGTCGCCAAGCAAGCGCTCGAACACCTGAATGCCAGCCTCATCGAGGGCCGACATCGGTTCATCGAGCACCAGCAATTGCGGCGCCGGGATCAGTCCCTGGGCAAGCAATACGCGCTGGCGTTCGCCGCCAGACAGCGCACCCATGCGGCGCTTGCGTTTGTCCTGCATGCCGACCCGCTCCAGCGCCTCGCCAATCGCCGCCGCGTAATGCTTGCTCAACCCGAGGAACGCCGGGCGGCGCTGGCACATCGCGGCCATGAAATCATCGACGGTCATCGGCAAGCCGCGATCGAATTCCAATGCTTGCGGCACGTAGCCGGTGGTGCCGGGTTCGCCGGGCCATTGCAGGCTCAGGCGACCCCGGTGTGGCATCTGCCCGAGCAGGGTTTTGATCAACGAGCTTTTGCCGCCGCCATTGGGGCCGACCAGTGCATGCACGTTGCCGGGTTGAACCTGGAACGTTACGTCGTCGAGGATCGTCGTGCGGCCCAGCGTCAGGCTGACTTGCGCGAAATCCAGCGTCGGCCCCGAAACCTGTGGGAGTGAGCTTGCTCGCGATTGCGCCGGGTCAGTCAATATTGATGGCGACTGGCACTCCGTTTTCGCGAGCAAGTCCGCTCCTACAGCGGACTGGGTTTCGCTGGTAATTGTTTCTTTGGCGGTCATGAGCCTGACTCCTGAATGGCCCGGACCACGGTGTTGAGGTTGCCGGTCATTTCTTTTTCGTACTTGTCGGCGGTGTATTCGCCGTAGGAAATGTGCGACAGCGGGTAGAGCTTGACCCCGGATTCACGCTGGATGGTTTCCACGTAGGTCGACGGGAAATCCATCTCCGAGAAGATCACTTTCACGTCCAGTTCGCGCAGTTGATCGATGGTCTTTTTCAACTGGCTGGGACTTGGCTCGATGCCGTGTGCCGGCTCGACCACGGCAGTGACTTCGAGGCCGAATTCGCGCAACAGGTAATCGTACGCCGCGTGCACGGTGGCCACGCGCAGCTCGGCGTTCGGCGCCTGGGTCAGTTTCGCCAGGGCGTCGGCGCGCATCTTGCGCAGGCGTTTGCCGTAGGCGCGGGCATTCTCGGTGTAGGTCTTGGCGTTGGCCGGGTCGAGCTTGCCCAGTTCACGGGCAATGTTGTTGACCTGGGCAATCGAGGCGCTGATCGACAGGAAGGTATGCGGGTTGACGACTTTGCCGGCACCGCGCGCGGCGGTGCCGGTGGCGGCCAGCAAAGGCACGTTTTCGTTGGCTTCGATCACCGGGATGTTCGGCGTTTCGCTGGCGGCGATCATGCGGTCGGCGAAGTCGTCATGCCCGACGCCGTTGAGCACGATCACATCGAGCCCGCTGATGCGCTTGATGTCTTCGGCGCGGGGCTCGTAGGCGTGCGGGTTGAAACCGGCCGGAATCAGCGGCACTACGTCAGCCTTGTCGCCGACGATATTGGCGACATAGCTGTAATACGGGTGCAGGGTGATGCCGATGCGCAGGCGCTTGGCGTCGTCGGCAGTGGCCAGCGGCGTCAGCAGCAAGGCCAGCAGGCCGACCAGCAGAGGGCGCAGGAATGTTCCACTTTTCAGTAAACGGCGGTGAGATGAAATGGGCATGGGAAAGCGGTCTTCTCTCGGGTGAAGGCGAGGGGTCAGTGCCGGTGCTGGCGGGTCACGCCGGCATCGAATTGCGCGACGATCTGTTGCCAGCCGGCGCTTTCGAGCGCGGCGTCGCTCAGGTCGGACGGGGCCTTGAGGCCTGCGGCGCGGTTGAGCCAGATGTCGGGCGCGTCGTCGTCAGCGGTCAGCCGCATCAGGAACGAACCAGCCACGGCGGGCGTCTGGCTCTGACCGAAATACGCCTTGGCGTCGAGCAACTGCCAGGCATGCGCGCCACGGCTGACCGAACTGGCGTCCTGGGCAAACGGCGCAAAGCCTTCTTCGGCGAGGGCTTCGGGTGACGGCAGGTTTTGTTGTTCCTGGCGCAACAGGTGGATTTCATCCAGCGTCACGCGCAAATCGGCGTAGATGCCTTGCTCGGACGCGCTGAGGTCGCGGCGGGCATCGAGTTGATGAGTGCCAATGCTGCTGACTTCCTGGGACTCGTGGCGCCAGGCGACCACCGAGCCTGCGACCGCGAGGATCATCAGGCACAACAGCAACACGTAGAGGGTTTCATGGCCGGCACCGGCCGGGCGGACGACTTGCGTGGTGGGCGTACTCATGGGGCCTGGATGTCCGCTTGGTCGATCTCGACCACGTGGCCGGGACCGGCATCGAACAGCACGTAGAATTCGGCGCCGGGTTTTTTGAAGGTCATTTTGGAGTCGGTGCCGAGCTTGCCCGGCACCAGAATGGTTTCGTCGTAGCCGATCACGTCCAGGGTCACGCCCGGCGCGCCGCTGCCGTCGGAGAAACCGCCGGTGCACTGGATCTGCTCGGCGTCGATGGCCTTGCATTCGCACATCGGATTGTGGGCCAGGGCGCTGGCGCTGAAGCCGGCGCCGAGCACCAGCAACAGCGCGTTGAGAGGGCGAAAGGTCTTGCTCATGGTTTGCCTCCTTGGGTGTTCAGCCATGCGACCGTGGCCGGGGATGCCTGGCTCAGGGGGATGGACGCCTGATGCATCGCGCCGTCCCAGCCTTCCATCGTTATCCACAGCTCGGCGTCGGGTTTGGTTTTGTCCGGGACGGGCAACATCGCGCCCATGCGGTACGGGGTGCCGAAGAAAATCACCCCGGCGGCGCGCAGGCTGCGCGGTTTGCCGATGCGCAGGTAAGTCGCCTTGACCTGATCGCCGCAGGTGTCACACAGCGCCGCGCTAAAGATTTTCATGTGGCCGGCAGGTCCATCCAGGGTCGGTGCCTCGTTGCGCAACTCGGCCAACCGCACGCTCCATGGGCCGACCTGAACCTCGCCGACTTCGCGCTCGCCCAAACCGGTATCACCGCGAAACAGCGCAGCGTCGGCGAAGTATTTGGGCATGAACCCCAGCGGCACCAGCAACAGCAGGACGTTGATGTGAAAGCGCCATTTGTGCCAGAAACGGCTCAGCGTGGAAGACGGTTTTTCAGCGGCGAACAGGCTCATTGGCTGACCTCCGGGGTTTCGCGACTGGACACTGGCGTGGCCTCGGCCGTGCGCGGACGCTTCTCTTTGCGCTTGAGGGCATTGGCGGTTGCGAGGGCGGTGCGTTTGGTCCAGATCAGCAGGCCGCTGAGGACCATCATGCTGAGGAGCAAGCCGAAGAAGAACCAGATCAGCTTGATCCAGATGCCGCCAAAATCACCGGTGTGCAGCGGGCGCATGGACTCGGTCACGACCTCCAGGCCCGTGCGGTCCGACAGCAGGCGCGTCGCGGCGATTTCGCCGGTGTACGGGTTGATGTCGGCGGTCTGGTACATCAGCGGATACCAGCTGCGCCCACCCACCGAAAGATAGCTGTAGGCATTGGCTGGCATGCTGACAAAACTCTCATCCAGGCCGGGAATACGTTCTTTGGCCTCGCGAATCGCCGTTTCCAGGCTGATCATCGGGGCCCGCGAGCCATCGGCGGTCAGCGGCACGCTTTCACGCGGGACCACGGCGGCCACCGGGGCGGTGCTGATTGAAACCTGGTTGTCGAACATGAACGCCTGAATCAGGAACCAGGTGCTGGTGATGGAAATCACCGCGATGAACCAGATCGACCAGATGCCGCTGAGGCGATGGAAGTCGCCCCAGAAAATCCGCGCGCCGTGCCGAATGCGCAAAGTGGGGCGCAGGAAGCCTTTCCAAAAGCGCTTGTACACCACCAGCCCGGTTACCAGGGACGCCAGTAACGGCAGGCTGAGGAACGACACCAGGTACCAGCCCCAGCTGTAGCCGTTAGTGAAGGGCACCAGCCACCAGCCATGCAACGCACGGGTAAAGGCCTTGAAGTTGAATTGCGGGGCGGTGCCCTGAATGACGCCGCTGTACGGATTGACATACACGGTGACAGAGCGGCCATCGGGATAGCTCACGTCGACGTCGAGGGCAAAGTGCGATTCATCGGGTCGGTTGATCGCCTCGACCAGCGTAGTCGGCTCGGCTTGCCGGATCGCGGACAGGATCTGGTCATAGCTGAGCCGCGGGGCATCGTCCGATGGCTGGCTTGCGCGCATCTGCGGGTTGGCCAGCCAGACGATCTCCTGACTGACCACCGCCAGGGTGCCGGTCACACAGACGATCAGGACAAAAAACCAGATCGGCAGTGCCAGCCAGCTGTGGACCAGAAACCAGAGTTTTGAACGGGATTTCTTCGACATGATTAAGGTCTTGTATCGATGCGAGGGCCTCTGCTGCGGGCTTCCCAGCGTGGGGTCGATGAAAAGTGCGGCCGTGGCTTTTGCCTACGCGGTCCGACTGCATCTATATAAGACGAATGAGAATCAGGAATCCCGAACCGGCATATGAAAGTAAATGTTTCCTGTTTATCCGAAACACATCCTCCCCTGTGGGAGCGGGCTTGCTCGCGAAGGCGGTGTACCGGTCAACATTGATCCAGCTGACACACCGCCTTCGCGAGCAAGCCCGCTCCCACATTTTAGGTTTGCACCGGTTTGCGCTATATCGACAATTCCTTGAAATGCTCCTGCAAAAAACCCACAGACGCGCGCGCCCCCACGCGATTGCTCAGCAGCGGCCGTTGCCGATGGTCATTCAAGCCAGTGGCGGCCTGCGGCGGGGGGCGGACCCGGATTATTCTTTGAGGAATCCGGCAAACATGAACGTGACTCCTTGTTGTAGTTGCCTGCATCCTGAAAGTGTTCGCTGGCGACGGCAAGGCGCAAAGCGTGGTGCGCTTGTTCATGACGGATCGGTGGCGTTACCGCTGGCCCTTTCGCGAGCAAGCCCGCTCCCACTGTTGAAACGCGTTCCAATGTGGGAGCGGGCTTGCTCGCGAAGCGGCCGGTTCAGCCATGAAAATCTCAACCTTGCTGAAACATCTCCTTTGCCCGCTGCTCAATCTGCTCTTGCGTCAAATCTTCCTTGCGCGTCGCCAGAAACCACAAATGCCCGTACGGGTCCTTCAGCGTTCCTGAACGGTCGCCATAGAACTGATCCTTGACCTCGGACACCACCGTGCCCCCCGCCGCAATCGCCTGTTTGAACGATTGGTCCACATCATTCACGTACAAATGCAGGCCCACGGACGGCGAGTTGTCCGGATTGCTCAATGGCCCCTGATCGCACGGCGTGCCGAGCATGATCGGGCAATCGCCGATGCGCAGTTCGGCGTGGCCGATGCCGCCGTCCGGCATGGACAGGCGCATGACTTCGCTGGCACCGAAGGCCTTCTTGTAAAACTCGATGGCCTCGGCGGCTTTTTGAATGCCCAGATAAGGCGTGATGCTGTGATAGCCCTCTGGAATGGGTTTGACGTTCATCTCGGTTCTCCCTGCTTGTTGTTGTGCGTTAACGCCGTCGATTAACTATAGGCCAGCGACTTTTTCGACCACGCAACGCCCGACGAGCAGCAACACTGTTCAGCCATCAACAGCGAAGCAGCAGATTGCGCGGCTGATGCCGTGACACCTCCCGAAGAACAGCGCCGAACCGCCCGAAAACAGGGGGCGCGACGCTCGGCACAGAAGCTGCAATGGCTCTGTTAAACACTGCTGTCGAGACCTTCGCATGCCTGAATCTGCCGTTTATCCGATCAACCCGCCGGCCGCCCATCGGATCGCCGACGAAGCCGAAGCCTTGCGCGTGGCCGAACGCGTCGCCGCTGTGCTGCTGGAGCACGACGCCGAACGCGACCGCAGCCGACAGGTGCCCGCCGAGATCGTCGATCTCTATTCCAACAGTGGCTTGTGGGGCATCAGCGTGCCGAAGGCATTCGGTGGCGCGCAGGTGTCCTGCGCGGTGCTGGCGCAGGTGATCGCGATCATCTCGGCGGCCGACCCGTCGCTGGGGCAGATCCCGCAAAACCACTACTGCCTGCTGGAAGACATCCGTCTGCAAGGCACGCCCGAGCAGCAGGCGCACTTCTTTGGCCTGGCGTTGCAAGGGCATCGTTTTGCCAATGCCTTGTCGGAAACCGGCGGTAAAAATGTGCAGGACATTCAGGCGACTATTCGTCGTTACGGCGACGGGCATGTGATCAACGGGCGCAAGGGCTATTGCACCGGTTCGCTCTACGCTCACTGGCTGGCGGTGCTGGCGCTGGATGAAGAACAGAAGGGCCAATTGGCCTTTGTCGAGCGCGGCAGCCCCGGGCTGGTGATCGTCGACGACTGGGACAGCATCGGCCAGCGCACCACGTCCAGCGGCACGGTGCTGGCCGAGGACTTGCAGGTCGCGGCGTTCAATGTGTTCCCCACTTATCGTTCGTACGAAAGCCCGACCCTCGCCGGCCCGTTTGCGCAACTGACCACTGCTGCCATCGACGCCGGCATCGCTCGCGCGGCGTTGCGCGACACCATCGCCTTCGTCCAGCACTTCGCGCGGCCATGGATCGATGCCGGTGTGGAAAAGGCCAGCGAGGACCCGCTGACCATCATCCAGGTCGGCGCTCTGGAGATTCGCCTCGAAGCTGCCGAAGCCTTGCTGGAACGTGCCGGTCGGGCGCTGGATGCGGCGCGTCCGGCACCTGACGAAGACAATGTCGCCCAGGCGTCCCTGGCGGTGGCCAAAGCCAAAGTGCTGACCACCGAAATCGCCATCGAAGCCACCAACAAACTGTTCGAACTCGGCGGCACCCGCTCGACGCTCAAGAAGCACAACTTCGACCGTCACTGGCGCAACGCCCGGGTTCACACCTTGCACGACCCGGTGCGCTGGAAATATCACGTGGTCGGCAACTGGCTGCTCAACGGCGTCAAGCCGCCACGCCACGACTGGTCCTGATCATGGCCGAATGGTTCAAAAACATTTATTGGGCGGATATCGCCCAGGCCTGTCTCGACACCCTGAGCATGCTCGGCGCCGCGCTCGGTTTTACCGTGTTGCTGGGTTTGCCGCTGGGCGTGATGCTGTTCCTCACCGGCAAGCGCCAGTTGCATGAAGCCATCGGCATCTACCGGGTGTTGTCGGTGATCGTGAACATGCTGCGTTCGCTGCCGTTCATCATTTTGCTGATCGTGTTGATTCCGCTGACCACGCTGCTGGTCGGCACTTCGCTGGGCGTGCCGGGAACCATCCCGCCCTTGGTGGTGGGCTGCACGCCGTTCTTCGCGCGGCTGGTGGAAACCGCGTTGCGCGAAGTTGATCGCGGGGTGGTGGAGGCGACTCAGGCAATGGGCGGCACCACGTGGCAAATCATCCGCCACACCTTGTTGCCGGAAGCCCGTGGCGGTTTGCTCGCGGCGGTCACGGTGACCGCCATCGTGCTGGTGGACTACACGGCGATGGCCGGCGTGATCGGCGGCGGCGGGCTGGGTGATCTGGCGATCCGCTACGGCTATCAGCGGTTCCAGACGGACGTGATGGTGGTCACCGTGGTGCTGCTGCTGATTCTTGTCCAGGCCCTGCAAATGACCGGTGACCGCCTGGTGGCGCGTTACAGCCGACGTTAAGCAATCGAGTTTTTTCAAAACAATCAGGCCCCACGTCCGCCCCACGACGGCCACGTAATCTGCCTAGGAGCACAGCATGAAAAAGACCCTGGCCATTCTGGCTGCCGTTATCTCGTTGAGCGTGCACGCCAACGAAAAACTCGTCGTCGGTGCCACGCCGGTGCCGCACGCGGAGATTCTCGAATTCGTCAAACCGGTGCTGGCCAAGGAAGGCGTGGACCTGGACATCAAAGTCTTCACCGACTTCATCCAGCCCAACCAGCAACTGGCGTTGAAGAACCTCGACGCCAACTACTACCAGTACCGGCCGTTTCTCGACGATTACAACAAGACTCGCCACACCGACCTGGTGCCGGTGGTCGGCGTGCACATCGAACCGTTTGGCGCGTACTCGACCAAGATCAAAAACATCGCCGAACTGAAGGATGGCGCCACGGTGTCGATCCCCAACGACCCGGTGAACACCGGTCGCGCCTTGGTGCTGCTGCACGAAGCCGGGCTGATCAAACTCAAGGACCCCAGCAATACCCTGGCCACCCAACGGGACATTATCGAAAACCCCAAACACCTGAAAATTCGTGAGCTGGAAGGCGCGTTGCTGGCGCGGTCGGTGAGCCAGGTCGACCTGGCGTTTGTGTTCGCCAACTACGCGTTGGAAGCGGGGATCGACACCAACAGTGCGTTGATCGTCGAGAAGGGTAAGAGCCTGTACATCGAGTTTCTGGTGGCGCGGCCGGACAACATCAATGATCCGGGCATTCAGAAACTGGCCAAGGCGTTGAATTCGGATGAGGTGCGGCAGTTCATCTTGACCCGCTACAAAGGGCAGATAGCGCCGGGGTTCTGAAGCTTCATTGAATGCAGCACGCCTTCGCGAGCGAACCCGCTCCCACAGGTTTTGTGATTGAACAACACAAAACCCTGTGGGAGCGCGGCTTGCCCGCGATGGCCGCGCCGCTGTTTCGGATCTGCCCCCGATCCCAACAGCCGCGCCCCCGGCCCGCAATCTCCCTCTTGACCTCCAGTTAGCTTGAGGTTTTACCCTGCACGCCTTCGGATCAAAAGATTCGCCTTACACGTCAGTGGGGACTTTTCATGCAGGCATCAGAGAAAAATCGCAGCTTCACCCAATTGATCGAGTTCGAGATCGAACCGCATCAGCAACCGGCACTGGTGTCGGCGCTGTCGGTCCAGACCGAGCGTCTGGCCCAGGATTTCAGCGGCTTTCTGAGCGCTAGCATTCAGGTCAGCGACGACGGTCGGCGGGTGCTCAATTACCTGCAATGGCAATCGCGCGAAGCGGGGGAGGCCGCGTTCCAGCGTTTCGAAAGCGGCGAACAGGATTTCTGGCTGTTGCTCCGCGCCCATCAGGCGAAGACCGTGACGTTCGGTTCATTCCAGGTGTTGCACAGTCTGGAGCGCAGCCACGACGATGCGCTGCACTGCAACCTGACGAACTAGATCGACAGCTGCATCAAGCGCTCACCCTGCAGATTTTCGGTCGGGCGACGTTTGTTCACCGCCAGCTCGCCGATCTTGATCAGGCGGGTGCGGGTCACGTTGCGGCTCAGCCCCAGCAGCGCAGCGGTGTGCACCTGGTTGTAATGGCTGAAGCGATATGCCGCGCGTAACAGCGCGTCTTCGACTTTCTCGTGCAGCGCGCCGGCCTGTTCCTCGAAGAGCTTTTGAAAGGCCCGATCAAGCAGAGCCTGCGCCGAATCGTCGACTGGGTTGTGGTGGTCGTCTTGACGCTCGATGCGCATGTTCGACAGGCGCAAATCATCGCGCTCGATCACGCCGTTACGGCAGATCAGCAAGGTGTGGTGAATCACGTTTTCCAATTCGCGGATATTGCCCGGCCAGCTGTAGCTGCGCAGTTTCAGTTCGGCCTCTTTGCTGATGGTGACGGTGCCGTAACCGAGCCGCTGGCTGTAGGCTTCGACGAAATGCCGAGTCAGCGGCAGGATGTCGCCAGGACGATCGCGCAACGGGCTCAGTTCGAGGCTGACCACGTCGAGGCGGTAATACAGATCCTCGCGAAAGTGCCCGGCGTTGATGGCTTTTTCCAGTTGCACGTTGGTCGCCGCCAGCACGCGCACGTCGATCGGAATGCTCTTGCGCGACCCCAGCCGCACCACCTCACGCTCCTGCAACACACGCAGCAACTTGACTTGAATCGCCATCGGCAAATCGCCGATTTCATCGAGGAACAAGGTGCCGCCGTCGGCCTCTTCGAACCAGCCGGCCTTGGCACTCAAGGCACCGGTGAACGCACCTTTCTCGTGGCCGAACAGCTCAGCCTCGACCAGCGATTCGGAGAACGCGCCACAGTTCACCGCCACGAACGGCCGGTTGCGCCGGGCACTGAGGTTGTGGATATGCCGGGCCACCAACTCTTTGCCGGTGCCGGTTTCACCGATGATCAGCACGCTGGCTTCACTCGGCGCGACCTGCTGCAAATGCGCGAGCAAGGCTTGGGATTTCGGGTCCTCGAACACCTGCGCGGTGGCGCGAATCGAGGTGGCCAGGGCGGGCGAGGGCGGTAAGGTCAGCAGTTGCATGGGGTTCGCTCCATGAAGGGAAAGCTAGGAATAGAAGGTCGGAATCGGCAGGGACTGGTTCAGCGCCCAATCGCCCAGTTCATGGAGTTTGTAATCCACCGGGTCGTGCAGGGTTTGCGTGCGCAGGTTGCGCCAGTGGCGGTCGAGCCGCAGCGAGGCGTGGGTCGAGCGCGCCCCGGTCACTTCAAACAATCGGCTGCAGAGTTCGAGGCCATTGCGCGTGGCGGCGACTTTGGCGGTGGCGATGGCCGTGGCCAGGTGTCCGCGTTCTTCGGCACTGAGCGCCGGGCCTTTGGCCCAGGCCTTGTCGAGCAATTCGGCGGCGCGTTCCACCAGCAATCGAACGCCTTCAAGGGCGACCCAGAACTCGCCGTAATGGCCAAGCACGTAAGGGTCTTGACGCACATCCGAGGCGATGGATTTATGCCACGGCCGGGTTTCGGTCAGCGTGTATTGCCGTGCTTCTTCGAAAGCGCCTTCGGCAATGCCGAGGAACATGTGAGTGAAGGTCAGTTGCGCGATCAGTGGCCGCAGGCAGGCGAACGGGGTGCTCAGCGGCCCCGGGTCGAGCAGCAATTCCGACTCTTCGACCCGCACCCGTTCAAACGTGGCGCTGCCGCTGTCGGTCTGGCGCTGGCCCATGTTGTTCCAGTCGTTGTGCAACGTGATGCCACTGCGCCCGCTGGGAATCGCCGCGATCAACAGCTTGCCGCCGGCGCTTTCGTCGACCGCCGAGGCGATCAGCATTTCTGAATCGCTGGCGCCGGAGCAGAAGCTTTTCTTGCCGGAAAACTCGCGCCAGTCGCCAAGTTTTTTCACCACGGTGCGGGTGTCCAGTGGATTGAGCGCATTGCCCCAGAACCAGTTCTTGCGCGCCGTCTGTTCGAACCAGGGTTGCCATTGTTCGGGCTTGGCGAACAAGCGCACGGTGGCGAGCATCAGGTGATGGAAGCCGAAGACGTGGGCGATCGAACTGTCGACCTTGGCGAACTCGCGGACGATGGTGAGGGTTTCACTCCAACTGGCGCCGAGGCCTCCGTACTGGGTGGGAATGCTTAACGCGAGCAGGCCGCTGTGGCGCAAGGCGTCGCGTTCGGCCTTTGGCGTGCCACCGCGTTCGTCGCGTTCGACGGCGGTCAGGGCAAACTCCGCCGCCAGCTGGCGGGCGGTCTGCAAAGGGGATGGCAGTGCGTTTTGCGGTTTGGCAGGCACGCGGGATTCCTTATTGAGATCGACAGCGATCCCCCTGTGGGAGCGGGCTTGCTCGCGAAAGCGTCCGTACCGTCAACATTGATGTTGAATCTGACGGCCTCTTCGCGAGCAAGCCCGCTCCCACAGGGGAGGGCGTGTCAGGCCTTGGCTTTGGTGGGCAGCACGTCATTGGCGATCATTTCGCCGAACGGCCCGGTGAGGTTGGTGACGCCGCGGCCTGCCAGACTCGCGTACGGTTCCGGCAGCAGCGGGAACACCAGCTCGGCAAAGCGGTACGCCTCTTCCAGATGCGGATAACCGGAGAAGATGAAGCTCTCGATTCCCAGGTCCGCGTACTCCTTGATCCGCGCCGCCACTTGCTGTGGGTCGCCAACCAACGCCGTCCCGGCACCGCCGCGCACCAGGCCGACACCAGCCCACAGGTTGGGGGCAATCTCCAGATTGTCGCGACGACCGTCGTGCAACGCCGCCATGCGCCGCTGGCCTTCGGAATCGAATCGCGAGAACGACTTCTGCGCCGCCGCAATGGTCTCGTCGCTGATGTGCTCGATCAGTTTGTCCGCCGCTTTCCACGCCTCTTCGGCGGTCTCACGCACGATCACATGCAAGCGAATGCCGAACTTCACCGTGCGCCCGTGACGCGCCGCACGTTCACGGACGTCGGCCAGTTTTTCGGCCACGGCCGCCGGCGGTTCGCCCCAGGTCAGGTAGACATCCACTTGCTCGGCAGCCAGGTCATGCGCGGCATCGGACGAACCACCGAAGTACAACGGCGGATAGGGTTTCTGCACCGGTGGATACAGGGCCTTGGCGTTCTGTACGCGCAGGTGTTTACCTTCGAAATCCACCGATTCGCCTTGCAGCACACGGCGCCAGATTTTCAGGAATTCGTCGGTGACTTCGTAGCGCTCGCTGTGATCGAGGAAGCTGCCGTCGCCACGGTTTTCATCCGGGTCGCCGCCGGTCACTACGTTGATCAGCAAACGCCCGCCGGACAGTCGATCCAGGGTTGCCGCCATGCGCGCCGAGACCGTCGGCGAAATAATCCCCGGCCGGATCGCCACCAGGTAACGCAGGCGTTCGGTCAGCGGCACCAGCGCCGACGCAATCACCCACGAGTCCTCGCAGGAACGTCCGGTGGGAATCAGCACGCCGTGGTAACCGAGGCTGTCGGCGGCCTGCGCCACTTGTTTCAGGTAGTTGAGGGTCACCGGGCGTGCGCCCTGTGTGGTGCCCAGGTAATGACCGTCGCCGTGTGTCGGCAGGAACCAGAAAACATCCATGAACAAATCCTTAAGCGATTTTCAGCAGATTTTGAGGGTGCACGCCGAACAACGGCGCGGCGCGTTCTGCAGCAAGACGAATGCGGGCCTTCAAGGGCTCACTGGTTATTTGGTAATTGGAGAAGTCGGCTTCGGTGGCGTACACGCCAATCGGCAAGGTCAGGGCCTGGAAGAAACTGAACAGCGGGCGCAACTGGTGATCGAGCACCAGCGCATGCCGTTCGCTGCCCCCGGTAGCGGCCAACAGCACCGGGGTGTTGATCAGCGCGTTCAGATCAATCAAGTCGAACAAGTGCTTGAGCAGGCCAGGGTAGGAGCCGCGATACACCGGCGCGGCGACGACCAGCAGGTCGGCGCTCTCGATTGCCTGCAACTCGGCTTCTATCTCGGCGCTCAGTTCCTGGCGCGACAGCGCTGCGCCCAGTGGTCGGGCGATGTCGCCGAGTTCGATCAGCTTGGCCTCGATCGGCAACTGGCCGGCCAGCTCGGCCAACAGCGCCTGGGTCAGCACCAGCGTGCGGGACGGGCGCCAGGTGCCGCCGGAGAGGGCAACGACTTTCAATGGACGCGACATGATCAGTTCCTTTTTAAACAGTTGCTGGGGAAGCAGTGAGTTACTGCGCATTCCCCTCTTCAGCAAGAGCTGTACCAATCCCTTGGAACCCCGTATTACGGGGCTTTCGGCGTTTCTGGCCATTCGCGATGTGTGATTGGCAGCGCTGTTTGTTGAATGACTGTTGCCTGGCGAACAGTTGCGTGGGCAACAGTGCGTGAAACGGTCCGGTTGTTATAAAGGCTCTCTGTTATTCCTCAAAAGACTGTTAGTTAATATTTATAGATCATAAGGAGATATGCCTTGTCAGGCGTGCACCTCGGCGGGCGTAGTCGATAGCCACTATCGAGAGCGTTGATTTCTGCCCGACGGGGGCCGCGGGTAGCCTGTGTTCATTCCCCCGAACCCAGATGCCAGGACGCCCGACATGAAACCTCTGATCGCCACTTTCTTGATGCTCGCTGTTTCCGTACTGGCCGGTTGTGCCAGCCATGTTTCACCGGAATTGCGGCCGTACACCGCTGAAGAAAGCCAAGAATTGGCGCTGGAGGATTTGAACCGTCGCGGTTTGTCGTTCGACGAATACCACGCCAGGAAAGCCGAATTGCTTGGCCAGCCGCAGAAGGCTTACAGCTTCGACAAACACGGCGAAATGAACGCCGAGCGCACAGTGCAACTGCACGGCCGCCCAAGCTGAGACTGTACCGCTCGAAGTTTGCACAACTGTCCGTGGGTTTCCCGCCGTGCGTGGGATAGGGTCAACATCTGACTGACCCTGATGGACTGCCCCGCCATGACACTCTCGCTGGATTTGCTGTTGGGCTTTGCCCTGTTTGCACTGGTCACCTCGATTACACCCGGCCCCAACAACACCATGTTGCTGGCATCGGGGGTGAACTTCGGCTTTAACCGCACTATCCCGCACATGCTCGGCATCACCTGTGGCTTCTTTGTATTGGTGGTGGCGGTCGGCTTCGGTCTTGGCGCCGTGTTTCAAACCTACCCTCTGCTCTACACCGTGTTGCGTTACGTCGGCGCGGCGTATTTGCTGTACCTGGCTTGGAAAATCGCCCATTCCGGCCCGATGTCTGAACGCGAAGGCGGTGAAAGCCAGCCCATCAGTTATTTGAGCGCGGCGGCGTTCCAGTGGGTCAACCCCAAGGCCTGGATAATGGCCATCGGCGCCATCAGTACCTACACGCCGATGCAGGGCTACTTCACCAACGTGATCGTCATTGCGGCTGTGTTCGCCTTGATCAACTTGCCGAGCGTCAGTGTCTGGGCCGGGTGCGGTACTTTGTTGCGCAATGTGCTGAAGGATCAGCGTTGGCTGCGCCTGTTCAACTGGGGCATGGCGTTGCTGCTGGTCGCTTCGCTCTATCCGTTGCTGATCGAAAGCTTTAGCTGACGCATCGCTTCGACCGGTTGCCCGATGCCTGTTAAGCTCGCCTCCAGGAGCGTTCCTACGCACTTCCAAGTGAAGTTGTTCTTCTTTAACGGCCTCCGATCAGGTATTTCTAACGTGCTGAAATATCGGCGCAGCCCACAAGGCTGCGCGTTGGCGTTTCAGTAACGAGCCTCCTGATCCCGGAACACGCTCTGCGAGTCTTTTATGAATAAGCGTCCGCTGTATTTCGATTACGCCGCCACCACGCCGGTGGATGAGCGAGTCATCAAAGTCATGGTCGAGTGCCTGGGCTTTACCGGCAACTTCGGCAACCCGGCGTCCAGCTCCCATGCATTCGGGCAACAGGCCCGGCAATCGGTCGAGCACGCACGCCAGCAAGTCGCCGAACTGGTCGGCGCCCAGGCCGAGCAGATCGTCTGGACCTCCGGGGCCACCGAGTCCAACAACCTCGCGCTCAAAGGCGTGGCCCAGGCGCGCGGCGTGTCCGGCGGCCATATCATCACCAGCCAGATCGAGCACAAAGCAATTCTCGACACTGCCCGGCAATTGCAGGATGGCGGTGTGGCGGTGACTTACCTGGTGCCGGACACCGACGGATTGATCACCGCGCAAGCGGTCAGCGAAGCGATGCGCGAAGACACCTTTCTGGTGTCGCTGATGCTGGTCAACAACGAGTTGGGCACGGTCAACGACATCGCCGGTATCGGCGAAGTTGTGCGGGCTCGCGATGCGCTGTTCCACGTCGATGCGGCGCAAGGTGCAGGCAAGGTGGCCATCGACCTGGGCCGGTTGCCGGTGGACCTGATGTCGTTTTCGGCGCACAAGATCTACGGCCCCAAAGGCATCGGCGCGCTCTATGTCGGCCCGCGCGCGCACCAGCGTCTGCAGGCGCAGATTCACGGCGGTGGTCACGAAGGCGGCTTGCGTTCCGGCACCCTGGCGACTCACCAGATTGCGGCCATGGGCGTGGCGTTCGCGTTGGCGGCGGCTGAATTCGACGCAGAAAAAGCCAATATTGTCCGTCTGCGCCAGCGCCTGCTTGAACAGCTGTTGAGCATCCCCGGTGTTCGCCTCAACGGCAGCCCGACGCAGCGCATCCCGCACACCCTGAGCCTGACGTTCGGCGAAGGCGAATTCAATTCTGCCGCGCTGAGCCAGTCGATCGCGTTTTCCGCCACCTCGGCCTGCAATTCGGCGAGCAATGCACCGTCCCATGTGCTGTTGGCGCTGGGGCATGACGCTCGCTCGGCGAGTCGCACCATTCGCCTGAGTCTCGGCCGGTTCACCACCGAACAGGACGTCGACCAAGCGGCGCAATTGATCAAGACGGCCTGCGCCAGTGCTCCGGCATTCTGGCAATAAGGCCTGGAAGTGTCGGCATTGATCGGCACTCAACAATAATGATGAAGTGATTAGCAGGAGACATGATGAGTACGCAGCCTTCGATCAATGGATCGGTGCCCGAGCGCCTGGCGCACACCCGCGAACTGATGAGCCGCGAGGGCATTCATGCCCTGCTGGTGCCGTCGGCCGACCCGCATCTCTCGGAATACCTGCCGGGTTATTGGCAGGGACGGCAGTGGTTGTCGGGCTTCCATGGTTCAGTCGGCACGCTGATCGTGACCGCGGATTTTGCCGGTGTCTGGGCCGACAGCCGTTATTGG
Source organism: Pseudomonas sp. NPDC086278 (assembly GCF_050280905.1). Lineage (NCBI taxonomy): Bacteria > Pseudomonadati > Pseudomonadota > Gammaproteobacteria > Pseudomonadales > Pseudomonadaceae > Pseudomonas > Pseudomonas sp. NPDC086278. Next base: position 1,236 of record NZ_JBNNWE010000014.1, on the reverse strand, counting down.
GAACAAGCGAGCAAAGAACTCAAGGGCAGCGGCATCGAGCTGGTCAAGCTGCAACCTGGTCAGCCGAGCCCGCTGGATTGGCTGGCCGAGCAAACCCCTGAAGGTGGCGTGGTCGCGGTGGATGGCGCGGTGATGGCTGTGGCCTCGGCGCGTTCCCTGGGCAGCAAACTCGAAGAACGCGGTGCACGTCTGCGCACCGACATCGACCTGTTGAGTGAAGTCTGGAGCGACCGTCCGACGTTGCCGAACGAGCCGATTTATCAGCATTTGCCGCCGCAGGCGACCGTCAGCCGTGGCGAAAAACTTGCCAGGCTGCGTGAGGTCTTGAAGGATCGCGGCGCCGACTGGCACTTTATCGCCACCCTCGACGACATTGCCTGGCTGTTCAACCTGCGCGGCGGTGACGTTTCGTTCAACCCGGTCTTTGTTTCTTTCGCGCTGATCAGCCAGCAACAGGCCACGCTGTTTGTGGCGCTGAGCAAGGTCGACGCCGAACTGCGTGCGGTCCTCGAACGGGACGGCGTAACCCTGCGCGATTACAGCGAAGTGGCCGCAGCCTTAGGCGCAGTGCCAAGCGGGGCGAGCCTGCAAGTCGATCCGGCACGCGTGACTGCCGGTTTGCTGGATAACCTCAACAGCGGCGTGAATCTGATCGAAGGCCTGAACCCGACGACGCTGGCCAAATCGCAGAAGAGCCTGGCCGATGCCGAGCACATTCGGCAGGCCATGGAGCAGGACGGTGCAGCGCTGTGCGAGTTTTTCGCCTGGCTGGAATCGGCCTGGGGCCGCGAGCGCATCACGGAACTGACCATCGACGAACACCTGACGGCCGCGCGTATGCGCCGTCCTGATTACGTGTCGCTGAGCTTCAATACGATTGCTGCATTCAACGCCAACGGCGCGATGCCGCATTACCACGCCACCGAAGAAGAACACGCGGTGATCGAGGGCGACGGTCTGCTGCTGATCGATTCCGGCGGCCAATACCTGGGCGGCACCACCGACATCACGCGGATGGTGCCGGTCGGGACGCCGACGGACGAGCAAAAACGTGATTGCACGCGGGTGCTCAAAGGCGTGATTGCCTTGTCCCGCGCGCAGTTCCCTCGGGGCATCTTGTCGCCGCTGCTGGACGCCATTGCTCGCGCGCCGATCTGGGCCGAAAGCGTCGACTACGGCCATGGCACCGGGCACGGCGTCGGTTATTTCCTCAACGTCCACGAAGGCCCGCAGGTC